>NZ_CP102258.1:0-301875 GCF_025146565.1 Bacteroides eggerthii
ATGAGTGAACAGGATCATGTCGGATTGTGGAACCGCTGTCTTGAAATTATCAGAGACAATGTTCCTGAACAGACATATAAAACTTGGTTTCTCCCCATTATTCCTTTAAAATATGAGGACAAAACGCTTGTTGTACAAGTTCCCAGCCAGTTCTTTTATGAGTTTCTGGAGGATAAATTTGTAGACCTATTGCGTAAGACTCTTTACAAGGTAATCGGCGAGGGAACAAAGTTGATGTATAATGTCATGGTGGACAAAAGTTCGCGGCCGGAAAAGACCGTAAACTACGAATCCACCCATCGTACTATCATCCCGCAAAAACCGACGATAGACAAAGCTATCCCGCAGATTCCTGTTCCTGATTTAGACCCACATCTGAATCCGGAATACAACTTCGACACATTTATTGAAGGATATAGCAATAAGCTTTCTCGCAGTGTTGCAGAGGCAGTGGCACTCAATCCCGCCAAAACGATATTCAACCCGTTGTTCCTATACGGAGCGTCAGGTGTGGGAAAAACCCACCTTGCCAATGCCATCGGTACAAAAATCAAGGAACTATACCCCGAAAAACGGGTATTGTATGTATCCGCACATCTATTTCAGGTTCAATACACCGATTCCGTACGTAACAACACGACCAACGACTTTATTAACTTCTACCAGACAATTGATATATTGATTATTGATGATATTCAGGAATTCGCAGGTGTTACAAAAACACAAAACACATTCTTCCATATCTTCAATCATCTGCATCAGAACGGCAAACAGCTGATCCTGACCTCCGACCGCGCCCCTGTATTGCTTCAAGGTATGGAAGAGCGCTTGATTACACGCTTCAAATGGGGAATGGTAGCCGAGTTGGAAAAGCCGACCGTAGAATTACGCAAAAACATTCTGCGCAACAAAATACACCGCGACGGTTTGCAATTCCCACCGGAGGTCATTGACTACATAGCCGAGAATGTGGGCAACAGCGTTCGCGACCTGGAAGGTATTGTCATCTCCATTATGGCCCATTCCACTATATACAACAAAGAGATCGACCTGGAACTGGCACAACGCATTGTACGCAAGGTTGTGAACTGCGAAAGTAAGTCCATAACCATTGACGATATCATCACCACTGTATGTAAGCACTTCGGATTGGAGAATGCCGCTATACATACCAAATCGCGCAAACGAGAAGTGGTGCAGGCGCGGCAGATAGCCATGTATTTAGCGAAAAACCATACCGATTTCTCTACTGCAAAGATCGGCACGCTAATCGGCAACAAAGATCATGCTACCGTATTGCATGCCTGCAAAACAATCAAGCAGTTAAAAGAAGTGGATAAATCATTTCGCGCCGAGATCGACGAGATCCAAACAGCCTTGAAAAAAGGGAACTAACTCCCGAATAACAATTATAAGGTATAGAGTATAGTTACATTTGCCTTTCCATATAGCAAGTTCATACTCTATACCTTATATATAAATTATACCTAACCTTTCAATCTAAAAGCCCTGTTCTTTCATCACTTTCCAAAGGTTCTCAGACATTGCCTCGCTATCTTTCTTCGTATAACGCACGTCCGTAAACACTTGAGCCAGTGTTTCCTTATTGTTTTCTATTATAAATCGTATATTTTCCGACAACGACTCTTTGTAAGCATACAAGCGATCAATATCCTCAGATGTATAATCATGATAGATTTCTTCATGGACAACGGCTTCCAAAGGCAAGCGGTCTACTTGCGCCGGAACCTCAGCAGGCCATCCCACAGTAACGGTAGTAATAGGAAAAACCAATTCGGGCAGTTCCAGTGCCTCAATAATCATTTGAGGATTATAGGTAGTGGTACCCAAATAGCAAATGCCTAAACCTTTTTCCTCAGCTGCAACACAGAATGTTTGCGCTGCCAATAAAGCATCAACAGCCCCGGTGACAAACCATTCAAAATTATTATATCCCGGTTCCGCCTTGCGCTGCACACACCATTTGCTGAAACGACGCAGATCAATGCAAAAAGTAAGAACCACCGGCGCAGTCTGCACCATAGGCTGATTGAAATGCGCCGGCGCCAATTTAGCTTTGCGGTCAGCATCACGAGTTACAATTACGCTATAAACCTGCATGTTTCCAACCGTAGAAGCACGACAAGCGGTTTCAAGCAAATCATTTAACAAATCAGAAGAAATATCTTTCTGCTGATACTTACGAATTGTTCTCCTTTGTTTTAAGCTTTCCATTCTTTCTTTTTTTTGCAAATATAGTGAAAGAAACACAGAGTACATGTTTAATAGGCCTAAATATATTCTCCCATGTTTTCCAAAAGAATAATTCCATCAAGCAATAAGTTAAGGCACAATTTTCTTTTTGGAAAACTTTTCATTCATCACAAAAAGATATTCTCATATAAATCAATCAATTAATAAATTAAATTGGAAAACTTACATACGGTTAATAAAATTCCACCTTTTTATTTTGCTATAATAAAAAACATTCATAGATTTGCAATCACATTTGTTAGCGATAAGTACAACTTCTACACATTTACTTATTTACAATTAAATCTAAGAGATATTGCATCGTGGAAAAGAAAATTTATTCTTATGACGAAGCCTACGAAGAATCTTTACGATACTTTCAAGGTGACGAGCTGGCTGCAAGGGTTTGGGTAAACAAATATGCAGTTAAGGATTCTTTCGGGAATATTTACGAAAAGTCTCCGGAAGACATGCACTGGAGAATAGCCAACGAAGTGGCACGCATTGAGGCCAAGTATCCTAACGCACTGAGTTCCGAAGAACTCTTCGGGTTGTTCAACCACTTCAAATACATCGTTCCGCAAGGAAGTCCGATGACCGGGATCGGTAACAACTATCAGGTGGCTTCCCTTTCCAACTGTTTTGTTATAGGTGTGGACGGTGAAGCCGATTCTTATGGCGCCATCTTCAAAGTGGACGAAGAGCAGGTACAACTGATGAAACGCCGCGGCGGAGTAGGACACGACTTATCACACATCCGCCCAAAAGGTTCTCCGGTAAAAAATTCCGCTTTGACTTCCACCGGACTGGTTCCTTTCATGGAACGCTACTCCAACTCTACTCGTGAAGTGGCCCAAGACGGTCGTCGGGGTGCGCTCATGTTAAGCGTGTCCATCAAGCATCCGGATTCGGAAGCGTTCATCGATGCAAAAATGACAGAAGGCAAGGTGACAGGCGCCAATGTTTCCGTCAAACTGACCGATGCATTTATGCAAGCAGCCATTGATGGCAAACCATACGTACAGCAATACCCGATTGACGCCACCGATCCTGTATTCAAGAAAGAAATCAATGCCACCGATCTGTGGAAAAAAATTGTGCACAACGCATGGAAGTCCGCCGAACCCGGTGTGCTTTTCTGGGATACCATTCTAAAAGAGTCTGTACCCGATTGCTATGCAGACTTGGGTTACCGCACCGTATCCACCAACCCTTGCGGTGAGATACCTTTATGCCCCTACGACTCTTGCCGCTTGCTGGCTATCAACCTATATTCCTATGTAGTCAATCCGTTCAAGCCGGACGCTTACTTCGATTTCGACCTCTTCAAGAAGCACGTTGCATTGGCCCAGCGCATCATGGACGATATCATCGATCTGGAGTTGGAAAAGATAGAACGCATCATGGCCAAGATTGATGCCGATCCGGAAAGCGAAGACGTGAAACATACTGAAAGCGTATTGTGGCAGAAGATATATAAGAAAAGCGGTCAGGGTCGCCGTACCGGTGTGGGAATCACCGCCGAAGGCGATATGCTTGCAGCACTGGGATTGCGTTACGGCACTGAAGAAGCGACCGAATTCGCCGAACAAGTGCATAAGACAGTAGCGCTGAGTGCCTACCGCTCGTCTGTGGTAATGGCAAAAGAGCGTGGTGCTTTTGAAGTTTACGACAGCGAACGTGAGAAGAACAACCCGTTCATCAACCGTTTGCGCGAGGCCGACCCCGAACTGTATGAGGAAATGAAGAAATACGGCCGTCGTAACATTGCCTGTCTCACCATTGCGCCGACAGGTACAACAAGTTTGATGACACAGACCACTTCCGGCATCGAACCCGTATTCCTGCCCGTCTACAAACGCCGCCGCAAAGTCAACCCGAACGATTCCAACGTACATATCGACTTTGTCGACGAAACCGGAGACGCTTTTGAAGAATACATCGTATTCCACCCCAAATTCGTGACATGGATGGAGGCAGAAGGTTACGACCCAGCCAAACGCTATACGCAAGAAGAAATAGATGCACTGGTTGAGAAGTCACCTTATTATAAAGCGACTTCCAACGATGTAGACTGGCTGATGTAACCATTAACCTACCGAACGATGTGGACGAGGAACTGGTAAACCGCCTGTACGTCGAAGCATGGAAATCGGGCTGTAAAGGCTGTACGGTGTATCGTGACGGTTCGCGTTCCGGCGTACTCATCTCCACCAAGAGCGACAAGAAAAACGAACTCCCGCCATGCAAGCCGCCTACGGTTGTCGAGACACGTCCGAAAGTGCTTGAAGCAGACGTTGTGCGTTTCCAGAACAATAAGGAAAAATGGGTGGCATTCGTCGGATTGCTGGACGGACATCCCTACGAGATATTCACCGGTCTTCAAGATGACGACGAAGGCATCATCCTCCCGAAGAATGTTTCAACAGGACATATCATCAAGAACGTCGATGAGAACGGGAACAAGCGTTACGACTTCCAGTTTGAGAACAAACGCGGTTACAAGGTCACTATCGAGGGACTGTCCGAGAAATTCAACAAGGAATATTGGAATTACGCCAAGCTCATCTCCGGCGTATTGCGTTACCGCATGCCTATCGAGCAGGTAATGAAACTGGTAAGCTCACTCCAGCTGGATAGCGAAAACATCAATACTTGGAAGAACGGTGTGGAACGCGCTCTGAAGAAGTACGTCACAGACGGCACAGAGGCCAAAGGCAAAAAATGCCCGAACTGCGGCAACGAAACCCTTGTCTATCAGGAAGGTTGTCTCATCTGCACCACTTGCGGTGCATCCCGCTGCGGATAATCGGAAGAGCAAACGTTTGCATAGGATTTTAAACGAGATAGCAGACAATAGCTGCATGATTATGAAGAATATTTTTTATACTTGCATAATCATTGCAGCTATTGCTATTTCTAAATCTAATATATATGACCTTATCATTTAATATCGAGTACAGAACCAATTGGGGTGAAGAAGTCAGAGTTTCAGGCTCCATCCCGGAACTTGGAAACGGACATCCCTCCAAAGCATTTCCGCTACAAACCATAGACGGCATCCATTGGGCTGCGGAAGCAGACATTGCAGTGCCGGAAAGCGGATACGTCCTATACAGCTACTATATTTTCCGCGACGGGCACCCTATACGTGTCGAGTGGAACAGCCTGCCCCGCACTCTTTACCTCTCCGGAAACTCCAAGAAAACCTACCGGATACAAGATTGCTGGAAGAACCTGCCGGAGCAGCAATATTTCTACACCTCCGCCTTTACGGAATCCCTTCTGGCACACCGCGAACGCAGTGCTGCTCCTAAGGGGCATAAAAAAGGCCTGCTGATAAAAGCGTATGCCCCCTGCATCGACAGTGACCACTGTCTGGGCATCTGCGGAAACCAGCCGATCTTCGGAAACTGGAATCCGGACAAGGCCGTACTTATGAGTGATGCCAACTTCCCTGAATGGCAAATAGAGGCAGATGCCTCCAAAATCCATTTTCCGTTGGAATACAAATTCATTCTATACAACAAGAAAGAACGCCGCGCCGTATGCTGGGAAAACAATCCGAACCGGTATATGGCGGACCCGCAAAGCGGTGCAAACGAGACACTGGTTATCGGTGACCGTTATGTATATTTCAACCTTCCCGTCTGGAAAGGTTCGGGTGTTGCCGTACCCGTATTCTCACTCCGTTCCGAGAAAAGTTTCGGTGTAGGCGATTTCGGCGATTTAAAACGCATGATCGACTGGGCCGTCAGCACCCGGCAGAAAGCCGTACAGATTCTGCCGATCAACGACACCACCATGACACATACGTGGACAGACTCCTATCCTTATAACAGCATCTCCATCTATGCTTTCCACCCGATGTACACAGACTTGAAACAACTGGGTGCATTGAAAGACAAGAAACTTATGGCTGCGTTCAACAAACGTCAGAAGGAACTGAATGCCCTGCCCTCCGTCGATTATGAGGCAGTCAACAAAACCAAATGGGAATACTTCCACCTCATCTTCAAGCAAGAGGGAGAGAAGGTGCTGGCCTCGGCAGCCTTCCATGAGTTTTTCGAGTCGAACAAGGAATGGTTACAACCGTATGCCGTTTTCAGCTATCTGCGTGACGCCTATAAAACGCCCAACTTCCGCGAGTGGCCGAAGTACAGCAGCTACGACATCCAAGAGATAGAGAAACTCTGCCAGCCGGAATCGGCGGATTATCCGCATATCGCCATCTATTATTACATCCAGTTCAACCTGCACCGGCAGCTACTCGCCGCCACTGAACACGCACGCGCCAACGGCGTCGTACTGAAAGGCGACATCCCCATCGGCATCAGTCGCAACAGCGTAGAAGCATGGACAGAACCCCATTATTTCAACCTGAACGGACAAGCCGGCGCACCACCCGACGATTTCTCGGTGAATGGACAAAACTGGGGCTTCCCCACCTATAACTGGGATGTCATGGAAAAAGACGGTTATGCATGGTGGATGAAGCGCTTCCGCAAAATGGCGGAATACTTCGACGCCTATCGCATCGACCACATCCTCGGCTTCTTCCGCATCTGGGAAATCCCGATGCACGCCGTACATGGCCTGCTGGGGCAGTTTGTACCCGCCCTACCCATGACACGTGAAGAGATAGAAAGCTACGGACTCCCCTTTCGCGATGAGTTCCTGAAACCGTATATACACGAATATTTCCTCGGACAGATGTTCGGTCCGCACACCGACTACGTGAAGCAAACCTTCATCGAACCGACGGACACGTGGGAAATCTACCGGATGCGTCCGGAGTTTGACACCCAACGTAAGGTAGAAGCCTACTTTGCCGGCAAGACGGACGAAGACAGCATTTGGGTGCGCGACGGCTTGTATGCGCTCATCAGCGACGTACTGTTTGTACCCGACCGCCACGACCCGTACAAATATCATCCCCGTATCGGCGTGCAACACGACTATGTGTACCGCTCCCTGAATGATTGGGAGAAATCGGCCTTCAACCGCCTGTACGACCACTACTACTACCACCGCCACAACGAGTTCTGGCGCGAGCAAGCCATGAACAAGCTGCCTCAACTGACACAGTCCACCCGAATGTTGGTATGCGGTGAGGACTTGGGTATGATTCCCGATTGCGTGGCATGGGTGATGAACGATCTGCGTATCCTCTCACTGGAGATACAGCGCATGCCCAAAGACCCCACACAGGAGTTCGGGCATCCGGAGTGGTATCCATACCGCTCAGTCTGCACCATATCCACCCACGACATGTCCACACTGCGCGGCTGGTGGGAAGAAGACTTTCAGCAAACGCAACGTTACTACAACACGATGCTCGGACACTATGGCGCTGCCCCCGCAACTGCCACTCCCGAGCTTTGCGAAGAGGTGGTGCGCAAGCATCTGCAAAGCAACTCCATACTCGCCATCCTCTCCCTGCAAGACTGGATGTCCATGGACGGCAAATGGCGCAACCCCAACGCACAGGAAGAGCGCATTAATGTGCCAGCCAACCCACGTCACTACTGGCGCTGGCGCATGCACCTGACGCTGGAGCAACTGATGAAAGCCGAAAGCCTGAATGAAAAGATAAAAGAACTTATCGCACAAAACGGACGATAAGACAAGTGCATTTAAACTGATAATTAATAAGAAAGCGGTGGAAAACTTTTGAGAAGTCTCCACCGCTTTCCTGTTAATTGTATTCTCCAAGATGCAATTTTCTGTTATTTTTGTATTTTATAGAATACAAAACTCCACCGCTTTTGTATTTTATAAAAAACAAGACACAGCAACAATTGGCCGGTGTGGAAAAAGGCTACCTGGCATTGAATAATATCGAAGTGGGCTTCCGTAATGAAATTCCGCTATGGTTATTCGGATTGACGTACTAAATTGAGAGCTTACAAAGCCAAATCATATAAAAAATTTCCCCGCGTTTCACAACGCAGGGAAAACAAACAAACAAATACAAACAGTATAGCATGGAAACGGAACACTTTCCAACTGTTTTCCATGCAAACTGGATGTTTCTATATATTTCCGGCAAGCGGCATCCGCCGCATTACCATAGTTATTTATAGTCGTCCCATCCGGTAACGTCTGCGCCAAATGTAACGCCTTCCTTGATGATAATGTTCTTGTTTATGCTGTCATAATAATCATTATTCGCACTCAAGTTACCATTGATAGTACCACCATTAATGACAAGATTACCGTTCTTCTTACCGCTATCACCGTCAAACTCTACGCGGCCATTAATGACGCTTTGGCCATTGACAGTGACCGTTACCCCTCCCGGATAAGGCTTGTAGGAGTAAACATCGAACGCACATTGTCCTGCTGCAGCAGTAATGGTAGAGTTTGAAATCGTACAGCTTCCGTTATTATTGGAGATAACATACTTACAAGAACTTCCGCCAATCAGTTTGACTTTGTCCAGTGTCAGATGACAGTAATTCTGTATAAGCATCCTGCCTGACGCCACCTCTTTGGGCTGAACAGTACCATTCCTGAAAGTAACAAAAGCATCTTTTTCAAGATGGAAGTATTGGTTCTGGTATCCGGTAGAACCAAATAACGGATCATTGGTAAGATTCCATGCATGTTGGTTCAAGTCTATCTCAACCGTAGCCCGGCTACCGTTTTCCTCTTTATTATTTTTATCTTTACCATAGAAAATGCCCAGTCCCGGACCCTCATAGTCCTTCAGAAGTTTGACTTTCACATTGGCCCCGGCAGACAGATGGCCGAGCAGACTCGGATCGGAGAATGTACCGCCACTGACGTTGATAGCCGGTGTGTAGCCGGCATTGCCCGTAGAAACAAGCGCATTAGCCTCTGCTGTCAGTGTACCGCCTTTGATGTTCACGACACAATCGCCATATTTGGCAGCTACATTGATTGCCGCACTTTCCATATTGCCGGTACCGTCGCCCCAATCTCCGGTATCGCCTGTACCCTTACTGGTGATCAAGGCTGTGCCTTCAACATTCAGTGTACCGCGGTTGATGCATACACCACCGCCTACACCATACACCTTACCGCCACTAATGGTGGTTGTGCCGGATTGCGGCAAGTACACTGCATAATCGGAAGTAGAAATCAGCTCACCGCCTTCAATCCTGATTACACTATTTTGCGTTTTGTACTTACCATTACCTAACACCGCAGACCAGCCTGCTTCGATCTTACCGCCGGTTATGGTGAAATCGCCACCTTCATAAACAGCCACACCATACTGCCCATTATTTGTAGCATTTTCTCTGGCGGCATAAATAGTGCCGCTCTGCATAATCATAGCCGCATTTTCACCTATAATACGGATCAAGCCTGCACCATAAGCGCCGCCTGTATAATCCTTATTTGCAATAATCCGGCCGTTTCCCTTGCTGTCTTTCAGTGTCAGATTTCCATATACCGCAATTCCGTCTACTCCCCGATTGGCTGCTGTAATGGTGTTGCCGTTCAGGTCTAAGGTAGCCGTCTTATTGGCAGGAATCTCAATGCTTCTACCTGTTATGTCAACATCTTCTTTCAACTGATATACGCCGCCTTCAGCCATAGCCTCTTTGAGGTTCTCCGCTTCCAAAGACACCTTTTCAAAGCCTTGCGGCAAGGTGGCGGGAAGCTGTGCCTGATTTGAAGCATAAATATATGTAATGCCGGTGTTTTCGGTGCTCTTTAGAATTGTAGTAATCGTACCTTTACCAAACACCTTTACATTACCGGCATTCACTGTCAGTTTGTCAACAGTCACCCCGTCATTGATTACCAACGTATTTTCGGCAGTACCGGCTTCTATCTCATCATACTTCGTTCCATTCAGATAGACGGTTGTCTGCTTTGCGTCAATGACCAGTTTTTTGGTTTGCGGAGCTATGATAGTAAGTTCTTTCGGAGGATTTGAATTTCCTGCATCATTGGTATAATTAATCGTCACCGTCTTATTCGTTGTTTCCGGCAATGTAATGGAAACAGCCTTATCCGTTGCCGTATATTTAGGTAACTCAATGGTTGCATCTTGCGCCGGAGCAGTTGTAACAACTACATTATCACAGGTTTTCAACGCATCGGCTACGTCTGCAATATTAGCTACTTCCACAATCTTCTTATCCAAATCACCTGTGAACGCCGGTTCTAAGGTTGCGACAAACTGGCCCGACACAGTCAGCATGCTGCCTGTCACATTCGTCTTGTAGTTACGCTGAACAGGAATATTACTCAATTCCTTATCGGTAATCTTCTCTCCAGCGGCATTATTCATTGTCAACACCATATTCGTCAGCAATTGTCCCTCTTTCGGAGCAAAAAGATAATCCATGGTCAGTGCACCATCACCATCTACAACAGCAGCATTTTCGTTGTAAGAAAGTGCGGCCAAATCACCTGTCACTGCGCCTGTATGAGCATTAAAGCCCTTATATACCCCTTTGAACGCCAACGATGCAGTGGCAGGAATAAGCGCCGTTCTATCTGTGGGAATACTCCCAAGGTCTGTGGTCTTAATATTCAACTGACCAAAGGGGCGGGTCAATTCCACTGCCTCATTGAAGGCTCCGGTCACCAACTTACTCAGCAATACGCCCGTAAAGGCATCGCGAGAGTCATCGTTTCCGGCATAATTTCCGAGAAGAGAAATATTCTGTAAACCATTAGTAGTCTGGTAATGTCTGTCGGTCTTAATGCCTCCCTCTCCGGAAACATCCGCCCAGAACACAAAGTCATAGGTTTGTGAAGTTACCAGCCTCACGTTGAAGGTCGCAGTTTTATTACCCGCCACAGGCACCACCTGACGCTCACCATAAAGTTTGTCACCCAAATAAATCTCCATGATACAACGGTTCACCTGTGTACCGTCGCCCGCCGCGCGGGTAGAAGGAGCATTAGCACCCGGCAACTGCACACTGAAAGATACAGCAGTCTCGTTGCCACTTCCACCATTCACCAACTCGTCATTCTGACAGGCTGTGAAAGCCAACAGGATAAGACCCGCCAGCAGTAAAAAACTCTTTTTCATATTAATAATGTTTTAGAATAGAAAGACATTCCTAAAATCTCGTACCGTTAATAGTCAGCGAAGGCTGGGTTTCCTCGTATCGTATTCCTCCCAGCAGCCCCATATATTCTGTTTTATCGATCGTCTTACCATTAAAGGTTGAACTTTGAATATAGCTGAACGGCATATCGATAACCAAAGACTGACCTTTCACACCTTGCAATGTACCTACACAAATGCTGCTCTTACGATGCTCCTCACCGATATTCGTATTAGCCGGAGCTTCTACTTTGGTATTGATGATGAAATTTCCGCTTACTTCATTGGCAACCGCCACTGAACCGATATAACCTAAAATACCGCCACACTGACCATACTCCTGATTCTCGGTATCTACCTTAATCGTCGAACCTTTCACAGTACATTTTCTGATGCTGATACCATTCTCAGCCTGGAAACCGGCTATGCCACCCACTTTATTGATACCCTGCACGATACTATTTTCGAGTGTACAATTCTCTACCACGTTCGTACCATAGGCACGACCGATAAATCCGCCGGCATAAGCATTGTTACTGCCATCATTAACTGCTGTAATATTCGCATTCTTCAGAGTAAGGTTCTTGACAGTCACACGAATGGCATTAGGTAACAAGCCTGCATATTGCTTGTTCGACAAAGTATAATTGGCAATGGTATGATTATTTCCGTTGAAAGTACAATTACTTATACTTTCAAACGAAGTGCTCAATGTGATATTATGGCTACCCATATCCAAATCGCGGACAAGCACCACTTCCACACTCTTTCCATCGGCTCCGCTTTGAATAAAGCCGGCCAACACATCCGGATCACCTATGTAAATCTTACCGTCATCAGCAACGGTTCCTACGGAAGCATAACTGTGTCCACTCCATTTATGGCTTGGCAACACTGTTGCACCCGTTGCACATCCGTCAAGATTTATCGAGCCATCATCAACCACTTCATTGCGCCAAGCATTGGCATTGAAATCTACCACATGCGGCAAACGCGGCGTCCGGGTTTCACGGAACTTTGTATTATTCTTCAATATCAGTTTATTATAATAAGGAGAACGCATGCTTACACCATACTGATAGTTGGTTTCTGTCTGTGGAACATTATCACTCACTACATCACAGTTATCCAACGTTATTGTATTGTTACGCACATACTTAACTGGTGCGGCATCGGTGGCATTATAGTCATTCAACACAACAGTGGCAAATACTTCCGTAGGACCAGAAAAACAGTTACGCCCTATCAGCTTAGAATTCTTCACATTAAAAACAGAGCCGGCATTTGCAGTAGACCAAATATTGAAAGCAGCACGCCCGTCAAGAATGGAGTTATCCACATTGATATTCAACGATACATTATGCAATGTATTAATAGCATAGTACACTCCTTCAAAAACACAATCGTTTACAGTCAGGTTTGTCACAGCCGTTCCATCATACGCTTTATTACTATTACGTCCTACTGTAATCGCTCTCGAATAAGAAGAGTTTTTAAAATTATCGCTCTTCTCGCTCGTATAATCATAATCCTGCGACTTATCCACATTCAACTTCGTGGCTCCAAAGCCAATATAGGAATTCTCCAGTAAAGCTGTAATCACATTACCGGTACCGCCGTTCTGAATGTTGAAACCAGACTGATTAGACTTACCGGAAGTCAGCAATAAAGAACTGTTACGGACAGTAATTTTCTGATTGGTTCCTAATACTTTCACCAATGGATATTCATTGGTAGAAGATACTGTCAAGTTATCAAATGTAACATTGGCAGCTCCGTCGATTATCTCGATAGGAGATACGGCAGCCTGATCTACATGTATTTTCAGGTTGGAGATGGTGGCGTTAGCAGCAATTTTCATTGGTTTCCCTACGGTTGCCGAAGAATTGGCAGATACTTTGGCCGCATCGAATGTAGCTTCACGTTCAATCAAAATGCCGGTATACCCTGAAATAGCATCGGTTATCAAGTTATCATAACTTTGTTGATTATCAAGGCAGCGGATGATAGTTCCGTTCCAACCCGTCTCCTTCGTCACAGCAGCAGTTATCTTTCCATAAAGCTTAACATTACCTTTCTTCAACGTCAGTGTTCCGATAGTAACACCACTTTCCACAATCAAGGTATTCTCCGCCGTAGCAGCCTCAACTGCTGTATAAGACTGTCCATTCAATGTTACGGTAGACTTTTCCGCCTTAATAATTACCTTACTAGCAGAAGGGGTCGTTATTTTCAATTCCTTAGGAGCATTTTTGCTCTCTTCACCGCCTTCCGATGAATAATTAATAGTAATATCCTGAGCTGTTTCAGGCAATGTTATGGACACCGCTACATCTTCTTCCTCATATTTAGGTAATGAAATGGTTTCCGCCTGCGTCGGAGGTGTCGTAACGACAACGTTAGTATTGGTTTTTAAGGCTTCAGTGACTTCACTTACGAGCGCTACTTCTTTCACTGTCTCACTTAAATCAGGAGAAGAAAACGTAGGCTTTACTGTTACCTTAACCTTACCGTCAACCGTCAGCAAATTGCCCGTTACATTTGTCTTATAATTGCGCTGAACAGGTATAGTATTCAAATCTTTCGTAGTAATCAGCTTACCGGCAGCATTGTTTACGGCAAGTGTCATATTTACCAAATGTTGCTCGCCTACAGCTTTCGGTGCAAAAAGATAATCCACAGTCAGATTACCGGTAGCATCCACCACATCTGCCGCTTTTTCGTAAGCCAAAGTTATCGGTTCGCCAATCAAATCCCCCGTAGCAGCATTAAAGCCGGTATAAAGGTTCTTGAACGACAAGGTAGCAGTTGTCGGAGTCAATGCCTCTCTTTGATTTTCAGGAATCAAAGCCAAATCTTCCGTCTTGATATTCAACTGTCCGAACGGACGAGTCAACTCCACACTTTCAGAAAAAGCATTTGTAACCAGCTTCTCCAGACTAGCAGAGAAAGCATCACGCGTATCATCCTTGCTACTCCCATTGTAAGTGCCTATCATAGCTATGTTACGAAGGTCAGCAGTGTTGTAATGCAAATCGGTTTTAATATCCTCACCTTCAGCAGACGCCACATGGTCTGCCCAGAATACGAAGTTATACGTTTGTGACGTAACCAGACGGACATCGAATTTAGCTGTCAGCCCATCCGCCTGAACGGCACTGACTTCACGCTTATACAATTCGTCATTCAGATAGATTTCCATGATGCAACGGTTCACCTGCACACCGTCACCGGCAGCGCGGGTGACAGCAGAATGGCCGTCATCCGGCAACTGTACACTGAAAGAAGCGGCCACTTCGCCGTTTCTTCCACCATTCACCAGCTCGTCACTCTGACAGGCTGTGAAAACCAACAGGATAAGACCTGCCAGTAGTGAGAAATACTTTTTCATATTAGTTTTGTTTGAGTGAGACATATATTATTTTTTTGAATAAGAAAATTAAGGAACCACCACGTTTATCTCTCCGTCAAAACCAGGGTCAATACCGATGCCGGGAGCAAATTCACGAGTAAGGAACTCATCGCGCACCATGGTTATCTTGTTCCGCTTGAGAGGCACTTCCACCCCGGTGACGCGATTCACCTCCTGTCCCTCCTCGTTGTAAATGATCATTTCTAAGGTGACGGAAGATTCTTCGCCGTTCACCAGCACGTAGTCGAAAGCCAGACAGGCTTCATTGTCTGAAAGGACGAGAAGGTTGGAAGTGAACTTTATGCCCATAACCGCCTCATTGGGGCGGTTGGAGACAACATTAAAGCCTACGGGGAAATATCCGGTATAAAGCACCTGCACCGTAAAATCATCTATGGCTGCGTCCCGGATACTTTTCGTTTGCTCCAGCTTGTTGAGGTACTTGACAATGTCGGTGGTAATCAACTCCACCTTTGCCAACGGACGCTCCAGTTGCATCTCCTCGCGGTGTCCGGCTTCCGATTGGCAGCGATAGGGTGAAAGGTCAAGGGCAGCTTGCCCGCAGAACACATCCTTATAGTCGGTTCCGCCCGTATAGTCTCCTTTCAGTTTGACGGCAGAGAAATCAGAGGTAGTATAAAAACAGTCGTCGGCAACATTGCCGGAAACTCCGGAAGCAAGCACAAAGTCGCGCCATGCCACCACCCGGTAGTTGCGTGCATGAAGGTCACATTCCAAAGTCACATCCTCCGTATCTCCCTCATCACAAATGAGTTGGCGGCGAAATTGCAGGCTTTGGTCGAACTTATCATCGGCATAGACTTCCACGATGTAACGCACCTTGTATTCACGAGGGTCGGCGGCGCGGGTGGAGAATTCCGGAACATCGAACGGGGTCATGTCCGCACCGGGCAACAGGACTATTTCGGTATGCACAATCGTAGGGTCTACTCCGCCGTCCTCCGGCAATTCGCGCACGCTGCATCCTCCCAGCAGGGATATGGACAACAAGCTGCAGACAGCTATCAACAGTTTTTTCATCGCCGGCCTCCTTTCCAATCAATGCGGTAGCCCAACGAGATGCCTACGTGGTCTATGCCGAAAAAATTCCTATGGCGTGTATCCACATAAGCGCCGTTGGGAATGTTGAAGAAACGGTCATAATCCAGATAAGCATACCCCACTCCCAACGAAAACTCCACACACCAGCGCCCGCCCTTTCCAAGCGGGAGACGGTAGCCGGCAGCAAGTCCCACATTCAGCAACGGGGCACCCGTATCACTGTTCTGATAGCGGTAGGTATTGTTCTTAAGGGCATAATTATAAGAGGCCACCCCGACATGTACACCGGTGAAGAGTCCGTCCACTTGTCTGAACCAGTAACGCACTTCGGGCTGCACGCAGAAAGTGCAGAACTTGCGGGAAGAAGTAAGATAATCGACAGAAGAGTAATAAAAAGGTAAAAGGACAGAAACAGCAGGCGAGATGTCATATTCCACCGCTGCGTTCATAATTGCCATTCCCCACGCCGCCACATTCGTTTTCAGCAGCAATGAATGGTTATTGCGCCCGGTGCGTGAGTCCGGATTGAATATTCGCTTGGCATGGTGCGGGGTATTTTCCCCATTACCCGCTTTCGCATACACGCCATTCGGAGTCATGAAAAGTACGCACAATAGAACCAACAATATTCTTATTTGCATAAACGTCTTATAAACTTCTATCTGCACAGGCAGACCGGAAGCATGCGTCCTCCAAACTCCGAAAAGGACCGGTTAGAAACAGAAACGTGGAGCTGCGTGCTGTTTCTAAATGGAGGCCCTAGGAATAGCCCTTTAACGAAAACAGACAGCAGTCCCACGCTATAAACGTGAGAATCCACTGTGCTGTCCTTCGCTAAATAATGAAAATTTCCTAGGTTTCCATTTAGAGGACAAAGCACAACGCTTCTAATTATATTTTATTAAAAAAAATCAAGCCACAGTCGCCACCGAACTTCAATGCAAAGTTATAGAAATATAATTAGAATAAAAATTTTCACGTCCTTTTTTCCTGAAAAGTACAAAAATCGCGTTCCAAGACTTGTAGAACAAAGATATTATCCATAAGTTTGCATGAAAGACTATTATCTTTTCATTATGAGCAGTTATATATTTTTGGATCGGATACGTTTCTTCGCCCATCATGGCGTGGGCCGACAAGAGACCTTAGTCGGCAATGAGTTCGTCGTCAGTTTGCGACTGAAAGTAGACATCGAGCATGCCATGCAGAGTGATGATGTAACAGACACCGTAAGCTATGCGGAAGTATATGAAACTGTGAAGAAGGAGATGGAAATTCCCTCCAAGCTGTTGGAGCACGTCGGAGGACGTATTGTGAAACGGTTGTTCGGAGACTTTCCCCCAATAGAGGACATCGAACTGAAACTGTCAAAACGCAATCCGCCAATGGGAGCGGACATAGAAGCGGCAGGAATAGAGATTCATACTTCCAGGCAGCAGCAGTGAATGAAACGGTAGCAATATTATACGGGCATTCCGTTTCCTTTACAAAACGAGTTTTTTCAAAAGACGATCGCATACATAGCCTATCTCAGTCCCATACAAAGACTGTCTCAGTATAGGACTAAGGTAGCCTCTGTATGGGACTGAGATAGGCTGTTATATTACATCTTGATAATCATGAGATTGCAAAGCACCGCATTCTCATTAATAAATATCAACATTATTTTCTTTTCTTCCTCTTCTTTGCCGACTCAACGGCTTCGGCAACGACCGGTTTATTCTCGAAGCGCTTGGCATAGTTGCTGTAATCGGGAACGGTACGCTCGTAAGTAGGATCAAGAAAGAGAGGGCTCGAAATGATGTGGTCGGCCGTACTGCGATTGCAGCAGAAAACAATATTCTCCACACCAGCCAGACGTGTCAAGGCTTTGACATCCGTATCGTGCGGCTGCAAGGTCATGGGATCTGTAAAGAAGAAGAGATAATCTATTTCCCCATCCACAATGCGCGAACCCATCTGCTGGTCGCCGCCCAAAGGGCCGGATTTAAGAATTGTGAAATCCCATTCGACATCGGGATGCTTCTCCTTCAGCGCTTCCAGAATAAGTGTTCCCGTAGTGCCCGTACAGTAGAATTTATGTCCCATAAGCAACTCCGAATTCCAAAGCGCCCACTCTATGAGGTCTTTCTTCATGGCATCATGCGCCACCAACCCGATCTTCCTTACCAATTTGTCCATAAAACAATAACTTTTAATGATACAATAATTTTAGAAAAAGA
This sequence comes from Bacteroides eggerthii, assembly GCF_025146565.1. Taxonomy (NCBI): domain Bacteria; kingdom Pseudomonadati; phylum Bacteroidota; class Bacteroidia; order Bacteroidales; family Bacteroidaceae; genus Bacteroides; species Bacteroides eggerthii. The sequence goes on from NZ_CP102258.1 coordinate 17,990, forward strand.
GAACAGTTCTTACAAGCGGGAAAAGAACTTCTTCCCATGTAAATAAAACTGCACCAAGATACTGCTTTTTGTCCGTTCGGGAATAACCGGAAGGGATGTTTTTTTCAGATTCTCTTCACGATCAGCCGCAAACAGGGGGCGGAGTGAATGAAAAGCGCGGCGTGCACGAAGCACCGCCCACATATTGGCAAACTGGCCTTTCAACAGGAAACTCAGGGCAGCCACACAATCGAGCACCGTCCGCACACGCATCACATAGCCCAGTTCTTCTTCCGGCAGATTCTTATACAACATTACAAGATTGTTGCGGAAATTGAGAAAAGTCTTATGGGGATTCTCTTTCTTCAGGGTGGCGCCCCCCACATGGTAGACGGTGCTTTGGGGTACACAAACCAGCATCCGCCCGCGGGCACGAAGCCGCCAACACAGGTCGATCTCTTCCATGTGGGCAAAAAAACGTCCGTCCAGTCCGCCGGCATCCTGATAGTCCTTCAGGCGTATGAACAAGGCAGCTCCCGTAGCCCAGAACACCGGAACAACGGTGTCATACTGCCCGTTGTCCTCCTCCACCACTCCCATTATCCGCCCGCGGCAGAAAGGATAGCCGTAACGGTCTATGAACCCGCCGGCGGCGCCTGCATATTCAAACCGTTCCTTGTACCGCCAACTCCGGATTTTGGGCTGGCACGCCGCAACCTCCGGATGGGCATCCATATAGTCCACCAGCGGCGCAAGCCAATGCCCGGTAACCTCCACATCGGAGTTCAGCAGCACCACATATTCGGCAGACACCTGCTGCAAAGCAAGGTTATAGCCTTCGGCAAAGCCCCGGTTTTTGTCTAATATAATAAGGTGTACGGAAGGAAACTCTTGGCGGAGCATCTCAACGGAAGCATCCGTCGAACCGTTGTCCGCCACATAAATCTCCGTGCCCTCCGTATCCGAACAGCGCACTACGGACGGCAGAAACGAACGTAGCATCTCACAGCCGTTCCAGTTCAATATGACAACAGCCACCTTATCCATGCCGCACCACATCTTCGCGTTTCAGTTTCCAGCGCTTATGCGACCAGAACCAATAAGCCGGTTCCCTGCGAATGGTCTGTTCCAGCCTTCGGGCAAACAGTTCGGTTATCTCTCCGTCGGCCGTTTCTTTGGGAGTTTCGGTTATCAAGTCGAACTCCACCCTGCAATATCCCCTGCGCTGCTTCTTCAATTCACAATAGAATACGGGGAAATCCATCAGCTTGGCTATGCGTTCGGCGCCGTCCATAAAGCCGGTGTCCTGATTCAGGAAAGTAGTCCAATGATGAGCCTCGTTGATATTGGGGGATTGGTCGGTTATCATTCCCACTGCCACACGCTTATTGTCGCGACACAACCTGATGATTTCGCGCGCCGTAGAATGTTTCGGCACATTGTAACCGCCAAAACGGGCGCGTATACGCTTGAACATCGCATCCATATATCGGTTGTGCAGCGGTTTGTAGATTTGCACCGGTATGTCGCCCTCCTGCATGATAGCCCCCATGCCTATGATCCATTCGAAGTTTGCATAATGGGGAATGAGGAGCACTATCCCGCCATGCCTTTCAATCATGGCAAGAAATTCTTCCTTATTGTCATATTCCATGCGACAGCAAAGCTCCTTGAAAGACATGCGCAGCATCTTCACCTCCTCCAGCATATAGTCGCAGATGTAACGGTAGAACTTGCGCTCTATCTCCCTCAGCTCCGCTTCGGACTTCTCGGGGAATGCGTTGCGCAGGTTATTGCGTACCACCCTGCGCCGGTAGTGCACAATGTGATGCATCAGAAAGCAAAATCCGTCGGACAGCACATAAAGCGCCCTGAAAGGCAATAACGCCAACAGCCACATACCGGCATAAGTCAGCCAATAGATTAATCTTGATTTCACTCTGTCAATTTCAAATTACTAATTCCGATCATTAATTACGGCTATCAGTTACCGGCCGCCGGCATCGCCCAACAGACCCAGAAGAGCCGTACCGTCTTCATTGAACTCTCCCATACGCGCCGGAACCACGCGGTTGTCCAGCGCATCATCGTGCGGAACCTCCACCCGGATGTAGTTCGGAGTGAAGCCATGCATCGGCGTCCCCGGCTTGGAGCGTTCCAAGAGAACGGGCATCGTCTGTCCGATATGGCGGGCATAGAACGAACGCGTTTTTTCCTCCGACAATTCCAGCAGAAGTTGGCTGCGTCTGTGTTTTTCCTCGGAGGATACCACATGCTCTATTTTCAAGGCCTGCGTACCCGGACGTTCGGAATAGCTGAACACATGAAGTTGCGTCACATCCAGCCCCTGAATGAAGCGGTATGCCTGTTCAAAATACTCTTCCGTCTCCCCACGCGTGCCTACAATCACGTCCACTCCGATAAACGCGTCGGGCATCACTTCCTTTATCTTCTTCACCTTAGAAGCAAACAGTGCTGTGTCATACCGCCTGCGCATCAGCTTCAGCACTTCATCGCTGCCCGACTGCAACGGGATGTGGAAGTGAGGCATGAACCGCTTGGAACGGGACACGAACTCTATGATTTCGTCCGTCAGCAGATTAGGCTCAATGGAAGATATGCGGTAACGCTCAATGCCCTCCACCTCATCCAATGCCTTGACCAAATCAAAGAAAGTCTCTCCCGTCGTCTTGCCGAAATCACCGATATTGACCCCCGTCAGCACAATCTCCTTTCCACCTTCGGCTGCCGCCTGACGGGCCTGTTCCACCAAAGAAGCAACGCTTCCGTTGCGGCTGCGTCCTCTGGCAAAGGGAATGGTGCAATAGGAACAATAATAGTCGCAACCGTCCTGTACTTTCAGGAAAAAACGGGTGCGGTCGCCACGCGAACACGACGGAGCAAACGAACGGATATCCTTCAAAGCGGAAGTATAGGCTTCACCCGTTTCATGCTTCTGCAAATCGCCCAGATACCGGAGCAGGTCTTTCTTCTGTTCCGCCCCAAGCACAACATCCACACCTTCTATCTTTGCCACCACATCCGGCTTCAACTGGGCATAACATCCCGTCACCACCACAAAAGCGCCCGGATGCTGCTTCACCAGCCGATGAATGGCCTGGCGGCATTTCTTATCGGCCACCTCGGTGACCGAACAGGTGTTTACCACACATATATCCGCTTTCTCTCCTTTGCGTGCCGTACGCACTCCTGCCTCCCGCAGGATCTTACCGATAGTCGAGGTCTCCGAGAAATTCAGCTTGCACCCCAACGTATAGTAAACCGCCGTCTTATCTTGAAATATATTGGTATCTATCATGAGCCTAAATCAGATTTTCGGGGCAAAGGTACACATTATTATTATATTTTTCCTACTTTTGCACAATTCATCAAAAAACGTGCAATGATACAAGAAAACTTTATCAAGCTATACGAACATAGTTTCCGCGAGAATTGGGACCTCCCCTGCTACACCGATTACGGAGAAAACGAAAGCTATACTTATGGAGAAGTAGCGCAAGAAATAGCCAAGTTGCATCTGCTATTCAAGCATTGCAGCCTGCGCCGCGGCGACAAAATAACGGTTATCGGCAAAAACAACGCCCGCTGGTGCATTGCATATATGGCCACCATCACCTACGGCGGCATCGTAGTGCCCATCTTGCAGGATTTCAATCCCAATGATGTGCACCACATCGTCAACCATTCGGAATCCGTCTTCCTTTTCACCAGCGACAGCATTTGGGAACATCTGGAAGAAGAACGGCTCACCGGGCTGCGCGGCGTTTTCTCACTCAACGACTTCCGCTGCTTGTACCAGCGCGACGGAGAAACCATCCAACGTTTTCTCAAACACTTGGACAACGAGATGCACAAGACCTATCCGAAAGGGTTCCGGCAGGAAGATGTAGTTTATACGGATCTTTCCAACGACAAAGTAATGTTGCTGAACTATACCTCCGGCACAACGGGATTCAGCAAAGGCGTTATGCTGACAGGCAACAACCTTGCAGGTAACGTCACTTTCGGCATTCGCACCGGATTACTGAAAAAAGGAGACAAGGTGCTGTCTTTCCTGCCCCTGGCGCATGCCTATGGTTGCGCCTTCGACTTCCTGACCGCTACGGCTGTGGGTACGCACGTCACATTGTTGGGCAAAGTGCCCTCGCCAAAAATTCTGATGAAAGCGTTCGAAGAAGTAAAACCAAACCTGATAATCACCGTCCCCCTCGTTATCGAAAAGATATACAAGAATGTCATTCAACCCATCATCAACAAAAAGTCCATGAAATGGGCCCTCAGCATCCCGTTGCTGGACGGACAGATATACGGACAAATCCGTAAGAAACTGGTGGACGCACTGGGCGGCCGGTTCAAAGAAGTGATTATCGGAGGAGCCGCAATGAACCCGGAAGTGGAAGAGTTCTTCCACCGCATCAAATTCCCGTTCAACATAGGTTACGGCATGACGGAATGCGGACCGCTGATCAGCTACGCTCCCTGGAACGAATTCGTGCCCACCTCTTCCGGACGGGTACTCGACATCATGGAAGCACGTATCTACAAGGAAAATCCGGACGACCGGCTCGGCGAAATACAGGTACGCGGCGAAAACGTAATGGTGGGTTATTATAAAAACCCGGAAGCCACCAAGGAAGTATTCACCGAAGACGGCTGGCTGCGCACCGGCGACTTAGGCACGCTGGATGAAAATAACAACCTCTACATACGCGGACGAAGCAAGACCATGATCCTTAGCTCCAGCGGACAAAACATTTTTCCGGAAGAAATAGAGGCACGTCTCAACAACATGCCGTTTGTTCTGGAAAGTCTTGTGATTGAACGCAATAAGAAACTGGTAGCCTTAGTCTACGCTGATTATGAGGCATTGGATTCCTTAGGGCTGAACAATCCGGAGAATATAAAGACCATTATGGACGAAAATCTCAAGAACCTGAACAATAGCGTTGCTGCTTACGAAAAGATCAGTCAAATACAGCTTTACCCGACAGAATTTGAGAAAACACCCAAAAGAAGCATCAAAAGGTATTTATATAACAGCATTGCAGAAGATTAACATGTTGTAGAACATATCAAAAGCGAGAAAAACGGGCTTTCCTCCAAAAAAAATATAAAAAAAGTTGGGTTTTGGAGAACAACGTATCTAAAAAGTGCATACCTTTGCATCGTTTTAATAAAGCAATTGATTGTATTACGTTTTAAAAGTAAAGAAAATGAAAAAATTAGTTTTGATGGCCGTAGCTATCGTAGCAGTATCTTTCGCATCTTGTGGTAACAAAGCAGCTAACGCAGAACAAGCAACAGCTGACTCAATCCGTATCGCTGACTCAATCGCAGCTGTAGAAGCAGCAGCAGCTGAAGCAGCAGCATCAGTAGCTGACACTACTGCAGTAGATAGCGCAGCAGTTGTAGCTGAATAATTTCAGAACAACATTAGAGAGAATTGAAAGTCTGACGTACGGAAAGTACGGACAGACTTTTTTTATGTCCTTACTTCTCCATCGCATAAAGAGTTTACATCGTGACTCTAAGAAGTTAACACACTCCGGACAGGAAGTTAACATCAAGCCTGCATTTTATTAACTTCATTGCAATGGCAGGTTGATATAAAAAAAGCCCGACTCTATCCAAATAGAATCGGGCTTCCCAATATATACGAAGGATTAATTATGCTTCTTCAGCAACTACTTCGAAAGGAATTTCTACAGAAACTTCCTTGTGCAGTTTAACAATAGCTTTGTAGCTACCAACTTCTTTCACTGCGTCTTTAACAACGATAATCTTACGATCGATGTTATGACCCAATTTAGCCAGCTCCTCAGCAATCTGAATGTTACCAACCGAACCGAAGATAGTACCTGTTGCACTAACCTTAGTAGCGATCTTCAAAGATACGCCTTCCAGCTTAGCAGCCAGTTCTTCAGCATCTTTTCTGATCTTCTCCAGCTTGTGGGCACGCTGTTTCAGCTCTTCGGCCAACATTTTCTTTGCAGAAGGAGAAGCAATGACAGCTTTTCCTGTCGGGATGAGGTAGTTACGACCATAACCGGACTTAACGGTTACGATATCGTTCTTATAACCCAAGTTTACTATGTCTTCTTTCAATATAATTTCCATACTTTCCTCCTCCTATTATTTCATCATGTCAGTTACATAAGGCAGCAACGCCAAGTGACGCGCTCTCTTCACAGCTTGAGCTACACGACGTTGGAACTTCAAAGAAGTACCGGTAATACGACGCGGAAGGATCTTACCTTGCTCATTCAAGAATTTCTTCAAGAATTCAGGATCTTTGTAGTCGATGTACTTAATACCGCTCTTTTTGAAACGGCAGTATTTTTTCTTCTTAACGTCTACTGAGGGCGGAGTTAAATATCTGATTTCTGATTGAACTTGTTGTGCCATGATTAATCCTCCTTTTTAGTTGATTTAACACTTCTTCTCTTCGCAGCGTATTCAGCAGCGTACTTGTCTTGCTTGAAAGTCAAGAAGCGGATAACGCGCTCGTCACGACGGAAGTTTAATTCCAATTTCTCAATTACAGTAGGTTCTGCATTGAACTCAATCAGCTGATAGAAACCGGTTGACTTCTTCTGGATTGGATAAGCCAGCTTTTTCAGTCCCCAGTTTTCTTCATTTACAATCTCAGCACCTTCAGCAGTAAGGATGCCTTTGAATTTTTCTACCGCTTCCTTCATCTGAACATCAGACAAAACGGGAGTCAAAATGAAAACGGTTTCGTATTGATTCATACTCGTTTAATTAAATAAATAAATTATTTGTTTATTAAATGCGGGTGCAAAGGTAGACATTTTATTTTGAACTGCAAAAATAAGCGGACTTATTTTGTATTGTATCCAACTTATGCTATATTTGCAAAGTTGTTTAAACAATAATTTCATGATAGAGCAATTCAACTTTGATATCCGGCTGATATTTGCCATACTCAATGGCAAAGTATCTGCTGCCATCAACCGCAAATTATCGCGCAACTTCAGGCAGAACGGTTTGGAAATCACCCCCGAACAATGGACAGTCCTCATCTTCTTATGGGAAAAAGACGGGGTGACACAGCAAGAATTGTGCAATGCAACTTTTAAGGACAAGCCCAGCATGACCCGCCTCATAGACAATATGGAACGGCAACATCTTGTTGTACGCATCTCCGACAAAAAAGACCGCCGCACCAACTTGATACACCTCACCAAAGATGGCAAGGAGCTGGAAGAACGCGCCCGCATCATTGCCAATCAAACGCTAAAAGAAGCATTGCAAGGCATCACCCTTGAAGAGTTAAGCGTTAGTCAGGAAGTCTTGAGAAAAATATTTTTCAACACGAAAGATTAGGATATTCCTCATTCTTCATTAAATTAGGTTGAATAATAGTTTTTTTGCAAAAATAATTTCGCTTGTTAAAGAATTATGCTTTTCTTTGTAACAAGAATATGAAAATAATAATCTATTAAAATACACACACATGAAAGGCTTATTAAAAAATCTGGGATTGATATTAATCTTGGTAGGAGCTGTAATCTTGGTTGCATGTTCTTTTACCGGCAATGTAAATAACAACGCGATTTTGGGAACCAGCGCTGTATTAGTTGTAATAGGATTGATTTCTTACATCCTTATCAACAAAAGAATTGCGGATTAATACCGAGAAAAAGAAATAAAAAAAGACGGTTGCAATGCAACCGTCTTTTTTTATTGTCCGTTCCACCCGGGAAGCAAGCCGTTTAGGCATCAGCTTCCGGAGTGATCAGTTTATATCCTTTTCCATGAATATTGATGATCTCGATAGATTCATCTTCTTTCAGGTGCTTACGCAACTTGGTGATATACACATCCATGCTACGTGCGTTAAAGTAGTTATCATCAATCCAAATCGTCTTCAATGCAAAATCGCGTTGAAGGATTTCATTGGCATGTGCACAAAGCAGACCCAGCAATTCCGACTCTTTTGTAGTCAACTTCGTTTGCTTATCGGGTGTTGACAAAATCTGTTTCTGGGTATCAAACGTAAACTTGCCAATCTTGTAAATGCTGCTTTCTTTGTTCTTCTTGCCACGTACACGTCTCAAGATAGCTTCAATTCTGAAAGTCAGCTCTTCCATACTGAACGGTTTCGTGATATAATCGTCCGCACCAATTTTAAAGCCCTCCAGAATATCTTCCTTCAGTGTTTTAGCCGTCAAGAAGATAACGGGGATTTCCGCATTGGCGGCACGAACTTCTTGCGCCAGTGTAAAACCGTCTTTCTTCGGCATCATTACGTCAAACACGCACAAGTCATATTTATTCTTCAGGAAAGCCTTGTATCCTGCTTCTCCATCGGGATATAACTCGGCAGCATAACCCTTAGCCTGTAAATATTCTCTTAAAAGCATGCCAAGATTCTCATCATCTTCGCACAATAAAATACGCAGTTTCTCATCCATATCAATCAATTTTTTAATAAAGGTAATGCAATAATAAATTTAGTTCCAACATTCAGCTCACTCTCTGCCCGGATAGTTCCCTTATGATCCTGAATAATCTTTCTTACATAAGCCAAACCAAGCCCGAAGCCTTTTACATCGTGCAGATTACCTGTATGCACGCGATAGAACTTATCAAATATCTTTTTCAAGTTTTCTTTCTTAATACCTATACCGTTGTCCTGTACAGAGATCATCAGCTTGCCCGGTTCATTCCAGGTCTTCACCATTAACTGCAAGTCCACATCCGGTCTTTTATACTTCACCGCATTATCCATGAGATTGAAAATCACATTCGTTATATGCATTTCATCTGCAAAAATAATCGGGTCAGTCGCTTTCAATTCCGACTCTATCTTTCCGTTGTAGCGCTCCACTTTCAAAGCAAACGTATTCACTACCCCGGTTATCAGTTCATTGGCATCCAGTTCTTTCATTTTCAACGTTGCCTTCTGCCGGTCGAACATTGACATCTGGAGAACTTTCTCCACCTGGAACCTGAGTCGTTTCGTCTCATCATTAATAACGCCCGATATGTGCTGGAACATTGCCGGCGACTTGCCTACTGCCGGGTCCTTCAACATCTGCGCCGCCAACGAAATTGTTGAAATCGGCGTTTTGAACTCGTGCGTCATATTATTTATAAAATCATTCTTCATCTCCGTCAACTTCTTCTGGCGGAACACGATATAAATCGTGAAAATGAATGTTATCAACAGAACAAAGGTAAAGATCATCGACGGAATCATAAAGCTGACCGAGTCGAAAATATAATCCTGCTTACCCGGAAAATGTATCTTGACGATACTCATACGTGCCGGCGGATCATTTAGGAACAAGGGTTGGGAATAAGAACTCTCACTGCCTTCATCGCTGTAGTCCGAACAACGATAGACTTCCCTGCCGTCCCGGTCTATCACTTTAAAGTGATAGTTCAGCTCAATACCGTTATCAATCAATCCCGATTTCAGATACTGGTCCAAATTCTTAAAATTGACCCGTTCTTCTATCGCCTTGTCACTGGCACGATAAATCATCTGCCAAGCCACCTCATCCAGCAAAGCCCTCTGATACAGATAACGGTTCTTTATGGCATCTGCCAGCGAACGTGATGTCTGAGGTATCGTCTTCGTTCCATGCTTACGTGAAATCATAGCCCTCGGCAATTCCGATGCTTCATTGCTAAACGTTTTCAGTTCGATAGCCGAATATTTTGTTCCATCCGGTGCTGTCACCGTAAAACGCTGTGTCTGCACCACTCCTTTGCCTTGCGAGCTCTGCTCCCACGCTCTCTTTTCCGCTTCGGATATATCTTCCCGCAACCAACGGTCAACCTCTGCGGACTCCACATCCTTTGAAGCAGCCATTAAAGCACGCTTCACCGATTCATCAAATTGCTCGTTACGCATCTTCACCATTTCCTCAATATAACTGATCTGCAGATACAGTAAACTGATGAAAGAAAGGCCCATAACGACGCCTAATATCCATATTGTCGACTTTTTCATAGTCACAAAATTAACACTCACTAATTAACACTCCTAACAAATTAACCTGATTTAACCGGGTGTTCTCGTTAATTAACCGTAGAATGTTTTTTAAGTTGCATTACGCACATTACAACAAAATGAAACACCTTTGGTTTGCAAATTTAATAAAAAATTAAATATTAACATTCACATTTCCCCATATTCTTAATCAGTGTTAATAAAAAAGCCGTCATTCCTCACGATGAGCGAACAACGGCTTTTACTATTTATTAAAAAGTCTATTCTTCAGCTTGTTTTGTTTCAAATTCCTTGATAAGTTTATCCTGTACATCACTCGGAACAAGTTCATAGCTGGCAAACTTCATAATGAACGAAGCACGCCCACCGGTTAAAGAACTCAGAGCCGTAGAATAGGAAGACATCTCCTTCAAAGGAACCTTAGCACTCAGCTTTTCATAGCCGGCTTCACTACTCATACCCATAATCATGGCGCGACGTCCTTGCAGATCGCCCATTACATCACCCATCTTATCGGAAGGAACAAATACCTCCACATCATAAATAGGTTCCAAAATCTTCGGGCCGGCATTTTTAAATGCCTCGCTGAACGCATTGCGGCCTGCCAGCATAAAGGAGATTTCATTGGAATCTACCGGATGCATCTTTCCGTCGTATACGATGACACGTACATCACGAGCATACGAACCGGTCAGCGGTCCTTGCTCCATGCGTGACATAATACCCTTCAAAATGGCCGGCATAAAGCGGGCATCAATAGAACCGCCCACAATACTGTTCACAAACACCAGTTTACCGCCCCATTCCAATGGAACTTCCTCCACGCCTTTCACATTCATCTTGAACTCTTGTCCATTGAACTTATAAGTATCCGGCATCGGCATTCCTTCATAATAAGGTTCCACAATCAGGTGAACTTCACCGAACTGACCCGCACCACCGGACTGTTTCTTATGACGATAGTCGGCACGGGCAGCTTTCGTTATAGTCTCACGATAGGGTATTCTCGGTTCTTCAAACTTAACCTGCAATTTCTCATTGTTCTCCAAACGCCACTTCAACGTACGCAAATGGAATTCGCCCTGTCCATGCACAATTGTCTGGCGCAATTCCTTAGACTGATCAATGACCCATGTCGGATCTTCCTCACGCATACGGTTCAAAATAGCCATCATCTTTTCCGTATCGGCTTCGTTCAATGGTTTGATAGCACGAGAATATTTGGAATTCGGATATTTAATGAAATTAAAGCGGTTCTCCGATCCCTTGCCATTCAGCGTATTGCCGGTATGCACATCTTTCAATTTCACAGTACAGCCGATGTCACCGGCTACCATTTCTTCCACCTTGATACGATTGGCACCCGCACACGTATAGATCTGGGCGATACGCTCCTTGGAACCACGATCGGCATTGGTGAAATCGTCTCCCTCGTGCACTTTACCGCTCATCACCTTGAAATATTGAACATCACCGATATGCGGTTCAACAGCCGTTTTAAAGAAATACAAGGAAGTAGGCCCGTTTGCATCGGGTTTCACAACCTCACCACGCGTATTATGCACCGGCGGCATTTCGTCTACGAACGGAACAACATTACCCAAGAACTCCATCAAACGGCGCACACCCATATCCTTGCCTGCACAAACGCAGAACACAGGGAACATGCCGCGAGAAGCCAATCCCTTACGGATACCCTCACGCATTTCGTCCTCGGTCAAAGAATCCTGCTCGAAGAACTTCTCCATTAAAGTCTCATCATGTTCGGCAGCAGCTTCCACCAATGCCTTATGCAGGGCAGTCGCCTTCTCCATTTCCTCTGCGGGAACATCTTCAATCGTAGGCGCTCCGCCTTCCGGCCCCCACGAGTATTTCTTCATCAGAAGCACGTCTATCAACGAATTGAAATTCGGTCCGGTAGCCAACGGATATTGAACGGGAACCACCTTAGAACCGTAGATTGACTTCAACTGTTCCAGCACCATATCATAATCGCACTTTTCATGATCGAGCTGGTTCACAAGGAAAATAACCGGCTTGCCCAGCTTCTCGGTGTAACGAAAATGGTTTTGAGTACCTACTTCGGGACCATATTGTCCGTTCAGCAGCAAAATGGCCGTATCAGTTACATTAAGCGCCGTCATTGCCGCCCCCACAAAGTCGTCACTACCCGGACAGTCTATTATGTTCAGTTTCTTACCGTTCCATTCCACATGATAAACGGTGGAAAACACAGAATATCCATATTCCTGCTCCACCGGGAAGTAATCGCTGACTGTATTCTTGGCAGTAATTCTGCCGCGACGTTTTATAATACCACTCTCAAAGAGCAGCGCTTCTGTGAGAGTGGTTTTACCCGAGCCGTCATTGCCAAGGAGGGCAATGTTCTTAATTTCATTCGTCTGATATACTTTCATGATATATAAGATTTAAAGTGAATACTCAGCATGCTTCCGTATGCCATTATTTTAGTGAGCCGCAAATTAGAAATTAATCGAAAGAAAAGCAATAAAACGCCTGTGTTACTAAACAATGTTATATAACACAGACGTTTATTCACCTTATTATATTATAGGAGCAATTACAGTTGCCCACCAAGCCATATCCTATTATCGGGACTTCAGGCAAACTTCAAGCCACCCGGTCCTATTTCACAATCACCGCTCCCCCCATAGGCTGCACAGTGAGCTGTAACGTTCCGTCCGTTTTGATTTTCTGTTCTTTCTGTTGCGGTTGAAGTTTCTTATCGTCCAGATAAACAGAAACAACATCTCCTGCCGGCAGCATCGGAAGCGAAAGTTTCAGTTTCAATGGTTCTGCCGTAGCATTGACGGCAGCTACATACCACACATCACCATGACGACGTGCCAAAACCACATAGCGGCCGGGATAACCGTCGATGAAACGGGTCTCATCCCATGTAGTAGGCACTTGTTTCATGAAGTCGACGCACACGCCCGGAGCATCCGCCAGATTATTGGGAGCCAATGCAAAGTTTTGTATAGGGTTCTGGAAAAGTACCGCCGTTGCCAGCTGGAATATATCCGTTGTACGACGGGTAGTACCGCCATCGTTGCCACGATTCAGGCGTTTGTTCAGGAATACGCCTCCAAACTCCATACATCCCACAGCATTGCGGATGAAAGGATGCAACGTGGCATTAAACGCTTCATTATCGCAGGCATGCTGACTGAATATGAGATTCTCGGATGCCAGCACCGCTTCACTGCCTGCATAATTGGGATACATCCGTTCCCACCCGCGGGGCAGCGTACAGCCATGAAAGATCACCATCAGCCCATGATCATCGGCATCGCTCAGGATTTCCTCATACAAGCGCATCGTCTCCTGCTTGTCACCTCCAAAGAAGTCCACCTTTATTCCCTTTACGCCCATACTCTGCATCCAGCGCATTTCCTGCTTGCGGGCAATGGAGTTGTCCATTTTGTTGACCGGGCCTTGCTCTATGTCATTCCAGTAGCCGCTGGAACTGTACCACAAGAACACTTCCACCCCTTTACTGCGGGCGTACTTGATGAGCTGCTCCATACGTTCACGACCAATATACTTATCCCACCAGTTGTCAACCAAAACATATTCATACCCCATAGCAGCCGCCAAATCGACATACCGCACCTGGTCATCGTAATTGATGCTGCCATCTTGCCAAAGAATCCAACTCCAAGTGCCGCGTCCCGGTTTGTAGTCATGCTCTGTTGCGTAGCGCGGTTCAACCACATCCCAAGGAACGGTTGTTTCCACAATCGGTTTCAACGTTTCACCCACCGTAACGGTACGCCAGGGTGTGTTGCCGGGCAAGGCAAAAGCAGGCTCTATCGTACCATTGCCATTATTCTCTTCCGGCATAGGAAATTCAACGTTGTACACTCCGTTATCCGCATCGCTAAGGCGGGAAGCACAGTAACGGCTGTCCACACCGGTCTCACTGACCAGTACCCAGCCATCTTCGCCTACTTTGAACAGACAGGGGAAGGTATAGCCATGACCGTAGTGCGAACGTTCATTCATCGGCGCATCCACTTTATATCCTTCTTCATAACTGGGCTTCGTGCGTTTCCAGCCTATCATGGCATTGCTCTGCGGGCAAAGGAACGTAGTGGTCTTTTCCGGAAAAGCAAAACCTGTATTCTCATTCATCACACGCACACTGCCCGTATCGCCCTGGCGGAACAAAGTATAGCGGAATGCCACATCATTGTTACTCACCCGGAAAGTAATCTGCATCTTCTGTCCTTTGGCATTATCGAAAAAACAGTTCAATTCGTTAGCCCGGTAGTGCACTTGCGAGGTCTTGATACGGTTCAGTGAATACCGGCTGTCAATCTTGTTCACTTCATGTCCGGTCAGCTTCAGGCCTTTTGCAAAGTCGCCCACGTTGGTTTCCATGCCCAACGGAGAATTTTCCAACATTTGTTTGTCTTTATAAGAGACGGAATAGACAACCTTTCCGCCCCCTATGCACGTAACCGCCACTTGCAGATTTCCGTCCGGTCCTTTCACTATCACATCTTGCGCCTTCAATGGCAAAGTAGCTGCCAGCAACAGCAGCAACAGTTTCAATCTTTTTTTCATGGTGTGTATCAGTATTAAATAAAGTTCTTTCATCTTCTCCATAATTATTTTATATCAAGGAGGTTAGAGAGTGTAAAAATAACACCTTTTTCCGAAGATACAACAAACAAGTGTACATGTTGTGTAACATATACACTTGTTCTTTTTATAAATCCAACATCTGTCAAAAAAGACATCAAATCCTTTCTATTGCCCGAAAAAGGAAGATAACAGAAAAAAAGCGTACCTTTGCGTCCCAACTAAATTACAGGACCATGGCAGGTATTTATATCCATATTCCTTTTTGCAAGACACGCTGCATCTATTGCGACTTCTACTCCACTACGCGCAGTGAGCTGAAGAGCCGTTATATCCATGCTTTATGCAAAGAGCTGCAAATGCGTAAAGAATACCTGCGGGGAGAGCCTGTCGAAACGGTCTACTTTGGCGGCGGCACCCCCTCACAGCTTGCAGAAGAAGATTTCCGGGAAGTCTTTGAAACCATCCGGAAATATTACGGTATGGAACACTGCCGGGAAATCACCCTTGAAGCCAATCCTGACGATTTGACGGAGGAATATACTGCCATGCTGCAACAGTTGCCTTTCAACCGTATCAGCATGGGGATACAGACTTTTGACGATGCCACCCTGAAGCTGCTGAACCGCCGCCACGATGCAGAACAGGCCGTCAAGGCCGTACATCACTGCCGGCGTGCCGGTTTCAACAACATAAGCATCGACCTCATCTACGGACTGCCCGGCGAAACAGACGAGCGGTGGAAACGTGATTTGCAACAAGCTGTCAGTCTCGGCGTGGAACATATCTCCGCCTATCACCTGACCTACGAAGAGGGTACCCGCATCTACGAGCTGCTGCAGGCACACCGCATCCATGAGGTAGACGAAGAAAGCAGTGTCCGTTTCTTCTCCACCCTGATGGACACGCTTGACAATGCCGGCTACGAGCACTACGAAATATCCAACTTCTGCCGTCCCGGAATGTACTCCCGGCACAACACGTCCTACTGGAAAGGGATTCCTTACTTGGGATGCGGACCTTCCGCCCATTCATTCAACGGGGACAGCAGAGAATGGAACATCTCTTCATTGGAGGACTACATACATTCCATCGAAAACAACTGCCGCCGGTTTGAGAATGAACATTTGAACCGGACTACCCGCTACAATGAATGTATAATGACTTCCATACGAACCCGGTGGGGAGTGCCGATGGACATTGTGGAACAGAGATTCGGCAGGGAGTTATGGCAATATTGCATGGATATGGCGCTTCCGCACCTGAACGACGGGAAACTGGAGATACGCGACAACCACCTTTGCCTCACCCGCAAGGGGATCTTTGTATCGGACGGCATTATGAGTGATTTAATGTTTATAGAAGAATAAAATGACATGACCGAACAGGAAGTCAGGCGATATTTACGCCAAATGAAAGACGAAAGTTCAGAACAAGCTTTCCGGGGATTCTATGATTTGACCTACGACCGCCTTTTCCGTATCGCATATTATTATGTCAAGCGTGAAGAGTGGGCACAGGAAATTGTACTGGATGTCTTTATGCGTCTTTGGGACCAGCGTAAAAAGTTACCGGAAATAAACAATATCGAAGATTACTGTTTCATCCTCACCAAGAACGCTTCCCTCAACTATCTGGAAAAAGAAGCAAAGCACATGCCCCAATCTTCCGGACAGTTGTCCGAGTCCACCTCCCATACCGATTCTCCCGAAGAAACACTTATCAGCGATGAACTTTTTGCCCGCTATGTCAAAGCCCTCGACCGTTTACCGGAACGTTGCCGGGAAGTATTTATCCGAATACGCGAAGAGAAACAAAGTTATGCCCAGGTAGCCGATGAATTGGGCATCAGCGTAAAAACCGTAGATGCACAGTTACAAAAGGCACTTACCCGCTTAAGAGAGATGCTATTCCCATAATTTTCTTCATGGATAAAAAAAAATACGTATGTGCATAGGGAGTTTTCAAAGAAAAACTGTCTTTACTTATGAAAACCCAAAAATAAGAAAGACTTATGAAGAATTTATGCACAATCGGAACAAGTATATTATTCATCTTACTCATCCTGAGCGCATGCGATGACAACAAGAGTAATTATCCGAAAAACTATGTCGGCTTCGGCAAAGGTATCGAAAGTTACACCGTCAACCGGCAATCAGCAGAGCAGGATATCAACATCAAGATAATTACGGCTGAGAAAAGCTCTAAAGACAGAGAAGTGACATTAAGTAGTCACTGGAAACCCGGTACACAGCCGGCATTCAAGCTGCTGGATACCCAAATCATTATTCCTGCCAAAAAGAAATCAGCCACTGCCCGCATTCGCATTTATCCCAAACAAATAAAGCGCACCCAAGAGATACGTATTATCTGCACTCCCAAGGATAAGGAAATAAAACGGTCGCAACTGACAATAAAGTTATTCCTCAAATAGGCATAAGGATGAAAGACAATAACGAGAATCTTGAAAGGACATTGGATAAGCTAATCGCCTCCACCCGTTCGCCCAAAGGGAAATACCTGGCTGAAAACAGTTGGCAACTACTGGAAAACAGACTATTTATCCGACGGATAAAAAGAAGATTCCGATTGCGTGCTGTAAGTGCCGCTGCAGTAGTATTCCTATGCGTGGCAAGCTGGGCTACTTATCATGCTTTATCTTTCGAATCGGCATCATCCGTCCCGGTTTCTGCGGAAATGGAAACCATAGCTCCGTCCGAACAGAGAGAAATAATGACATTCCGACAACAACCACTGGAAGAAATCGCCCTTCAGCTTTCAAAAACATTCCATAAGGTAATCCAAATCAACAATGACACCTTAAAGAATTACCGGATAACAGCAACTTTCGGACCGGAGGAAAGTCTGAGAGAAATTCTTGACTTACTAAAAGGAACGGGACACTTTGAGTATAAAGAATCCAACGATACAATAATCATTACTAAACTTAACTAACGCAATGAAAGATTCCACTATCTGTTCACACCATCACATCAGAGCAGTGCTTCTGGTGTGCGTGGTGCTTCTAAGCAACTCGCTCCACGCACAAATGAAAGAAAAGCTCCTCAGCCTTAGCATCCGTAATGCTACACTGGACAGTTTTGTCAAACAAACGGAGAGTGCTACCGACTTTACTTTCATTTATGGGGAAGATGTAAAAATACTCCGGCCTATCACCCTGGAAGCCAAGCAACAAACAATCAGTGAAATATTGCAACGCGTTTTCGGGGATGAACCTGTAAAATTCGAAATATCCGGAAAGCACATAGTATTGCACAAGCGGCCTGTGCCGCAAAAAACCGTAAGCCGTAAGTTCACTATCAGCGGATATGTGACTGACGGAGCGTCTTTCGAGACGCTGATTGGAGCAAATATCCTTGAGAGTCGTCGTTCCATAGGTACTGCTACCAATCCTTACGGTTTTTACACATTGACACTGCCCGAAGGAAATCTCGAATTGACTTTCTCATACTTAGGCTACGAAACCCTGCATAAGCGTTTTACACTGACAAAAGATACTTTGCTGAACGTACAACTGACCAGCAGCAATCAGTTGGCCGAAGTGGTAATCCTCTCGGACAAACAAGAAGCCGGCATACAAAGCACTTCTATGGGAGCGCACGAGATACCGATGGCACAAATCCGGAATACGCCTACCGTACTGGGAGAGGCGGACTTATTGAAAACGATCCAGCTAATGCCTGGAGTGCAAGCCGGTGTGGAAGGTTTCTCCGGACTTTATGTACGTGGAGGAGGGCCGGACCAAAATCTTATATTACTGGACGGAATCCCCGTCTACAACGCAGATCACCTGCTGGGAGTATTCTCTATCTTTGCCCCCGAAGCTGTCAAGAAAGTTACTTTGTTCAAGAGCTCTTTCCCCGCCCGTTATGGCGGACGACTCTCGTCCATAGTCGATGTACGTACCAATGATGGAAACATGAAACATTACCATGGAACCATCAGCATAGGTACACTAACCAGCAAACTCCACTTTGAAGGCCCCATTATAAAGAATCGCACCGCTTTCTCAATCAGTGCACGCAGCACCCATACAGCCTTTCTTTCCGGCATCTTCAAAACTGACAACGAAAGCTACAACTACTACTTTTATGACCTTAACGCCAAGGTAAACCATAAATTCAATGACCGCAGTCGTGTTTTCCTCAGCTTCTATCATGGAAAGGATCACTATCATTTCAATATTGATGAAAACTACCAATATACCGCTGAAAACGAGAACGCTTATAATCGCGTCTATAAAGATAAAAACAGTTTGAACTGGGGAAATACGATTGTAGCCGGACGCTGGAATTATGTGTTTAGTAACAAACTGTTCAGCAACACAACAATTGCTTTCAACAGTTACCGGATGATTCTGAACAGCAATAATCATGAAACCCGAAGCAGCAGTGTACCTTATGTATACCAGTACGACTCGCAATACCGTTCTGGCATTCGCGACTGGAGCTATCGAACGGATTTCGATTATACTCCTGTACCTTCCCACCATATCAAATTCGGCATGGAATATCTTTACCATACTTTCCGGCCGGAGACAACCGTTTCAAAAATAAAGGAGACTGAAGGAGATAAAATAGAGCAGGACACATTGTACCATAACCTTTCAAACAGTCACTTGAAAGGGCATGAAGTCTCTCTTTATGCAGAAGACAATTTTGACATCGGCAGCCGCCTCAGCATAAATGCGGGCATACATTTCTCCCTATTTCATACGCAGGGGAAAAACTATTTTTCGGCACAACCCCGGCTATCGGCGCGTTATCAACTCAACCAAGGATTTTCCGTCAAGGCATCATTCTCGCAAATGGCTCAATATGTACATTTGTTATCTTCTACTCCACTTGCCATGCCAACAGACCTTTGGGTGCCTATCACAAAGAATATACGCCCGATGTATTCCAACCAATATTCGGTCGGAGGATATTACAACGGGCTCACGAATTGGGAATTTTCATTGGAAGGCTATTACAAGCAAATGCGCAATGTATTGGAATATCAGGATGGTGTCAGCTTCCTCGGCACTTCCACCAATTGGGAGGAAAAGGTCGAAATGGGGAAAGGCCGTTCAATGGGCATAGAGTTCATGGCACAGAAAATTACAGGAAAGACCACCGGCTGGATATCTTATACTTTATCCAGATCCGACCGCCAATTCAAGGACGGCACTATCAATAATGGAGAACGGTTTCCGTATAAGTACGACCGCAGGCACAGCATCAATTTCTGCATTAATCATAAGTTCAGCAATCGCATTGACATTGGCGCCTCATGGATATTCAGCAGTGGCGGGGCCGCCACCATACCCGAACAGCAAACCGTTATCCTGAAACCCGACGGAAGCATCGAACATACCGGTTATATTTCTCACCGGAATAACTACCGGCTGCCTGCCAGTCACAGGCTGAATCTCGGCATCAATTTCCACAAGCAAACCAAACATGGGACGCGCACATGGAATATCAGCCTTTACAATGCCTATAACGCTATGAACCCGACATTGGTATACGCCACACAAAGGCCGGAAGAGAACCGGTATTATTATAACGACGGCACCTATATGGCAACCCCGGATAAAAAAAAGATTATCATCAAAAAGCTGACACTGCTGCCCTGTATTCCTTCCGTAACGTACACTTATAAATTCTAAACCAAATGAGACTTTGTATGAAACAAACAATCTTCCACTTCATTATATATGCCTGCATCACCGGCAGCTTGTCCTCTTGCGAGAATGAAATCCCCTATAATCCGGAGCAGAAAGCCCCCCTACTAATCATGAACGCCCTGCTCGACGCTGGTGAAACAGAAAATTTTGTCTATCTGAACCTAAGCGGAACGGGAGGTATCGGCCATGTGGACGATGCGACCGTCACCCTTACCGTTAACGGGAAGGTCACTGAGACTTTGGAAGAGCTTCCCCCACTCAAACCGGTTGGCAATCCGGACTCCGATAATCCTCTTAACTTTATTCCCGAAATAAACAAACGTAAAAAGTTTCGTATACATACGGCACTTCAGCCGGGTGATGTCGTCCGTCTGGAAGCTGTGGCTGAAAAAAGTAAATACCACGTGTCAGCGGAAGTGAACGTTCCCCAGCCCATAAGTACCATCCATGTGGACACCACACGTATACTTCTCAAGAGTTATGGCAGTTGGAACGCTTACCTCCAATTTAAAATCAACATGCAAGACCGCAAGGGAGAAAAGAATTACTACCGCTTGGATATCCGGCAGGACATCACCGTTTACGGACAAGACATTGCCGGCAAAGATACGATTATATATATGCGCAACACAGAATTTATCAACCGGGAAGACATCATATTGACCGACGGCAACCCGATAAGTAGCGACAATGACAATAACGATTTTTTCGGCACAGACATTAAAAATAAGTATAATGTATTCAATGACAGCCGGTTTACCGACACTGGTTGTACACTGAAAGTATATACATCCCTGTATAACAACAACGAACCGCCTCATATCCATAATGTATCCCGCCGTAGCAAGACGTTTACCGTTCGCCTACTGAGCATTACCGAAGCTGAATACCGTTATTTAAAAGCACTGAATTTCATAGAGTCGGATGACTACGAAAGCGCATTAGTGGAGCCTGTCATCATCCCCAGCAATGTCAAAAACGGCCTCGGATTCGTCGGCGCCAGTTCCGAAACGAGAGTGATCTTGAAGTTGCCCGACGAGATAACCGACAATAATAACCCGGCAACAACCGACCGTTAAATATGAGGCAATTGCAGAAGACATCAGCCAAGAGTTACATTATAATTATGTTAATGCAATAAAAAACACATTTTTAAGAACTATTTCCAACTATAAAAAGCAGAACGACAGCCAAACATTAAGAAACGCCAACACTGCATGATATTACATTCGTATTACAAAAAAAGGTTAGGATAAGCATTTTTACATCATAAAATTGATTTAAGTCAAAAAGTGTTAGTTTAAAAGATACTTTTCCTCTAATTCATTTTTGTGTTATAAAACATATTCCTATATTTGCACAGGTAAAAAGAAAAGCTAAACCAAAATTAGTTTTCAGTAGGTATTAGCTTTATATTAGATTAGTTTTTAGGTATAACGATTAAAAAGTAGGTATTATGAAACGTTTAGGATTAACATTAGTGGCAGCAGTATGCCTGACTGCCGGTGCATTTGCAGCAGGAAACCAGCCTACAACTGCAAAATGGGAAGGTAACATCAACGTAAACAAACTGGGTAAATATCTGAATTTGTCTGCCAATCAGCAGGAAGAAGTTACAAACATTTGCGACTACTTCAACGAACAGATGTCACGTGCCGCAAGTTCAAAGAAAAGTCAGGAAAAGTTAGTACGCAATGCAGTGTACGGCAACTTGAAATTGATGAAAAAGACTTTGAGCGAGAAGCAATATGCTGATTATGCAAAAGTGCT
Organism: Bacteroides eggerthii; assembly: GCF_025146565.1. Lineage (NCBI taxonomy): Bacteria > Pseudomonadati > Bacteroidota > Bacteroidia > Bacteroidales > Bacteroidaceae > Bacteroides > Bacteroides eggerthii. Next base: position 40,045 of record NZ_CP102258.1, read on the forward strand.
GAATGTTACGTTGCAAAACAAAGGAATTGAAGTGAAATAACACTCACTTCTTCCTCTAAATGCAGGAAATGTATAAAAAAAGATAAGTGAGGGGGTGCTGAATATGATATTCAGCGCCCCTCTTTTTTTTATTTTATAGTAACCATCGTTGCTCCGAAACCATACTCCTGAAAAGAAGCATCTTGCGTTTTGCAAGCCGAATATTTCCGTTTCATCTCATCCAACAATGCCTTGCGGAGTACGCCGTCTCCCTTTCCATGAATAAAGACGATGCGCTGCTCACGTTTATTCTTGTACTGTTCCATTACTTCACGAAACTTGTCCAACTGGTAGTTCAGCATCTCCCTATTGCTCATGCCATGCGTATCATCCAGCAACTCACCGATGTGCAAATCCACTTCGATAATCTCATTTTTCCCTCCCCGCTTAACGATAGTCCGGGGGGCGGAAGGATGTTCCACTGTTTTCTTTTTCATCAGGGCATCCTGCAAATCCTCGGCCGAGACATAGACCTGCTTGGCGGGAAGATCATTCTTCACCACATCGTACATCAGCGCCGGAGTCTCAAAGAAATCAGTCTGCCGGAAAGTATGCAGTTTATAGAACTTCACCGTATCAATACGAATCTCCACATTGACAGCCGGCTTCATGGCAAAAGCACGATTATCCTTGAAAGCGACCAACTGCACAGCCACGTGCTCCCTGTCATTCAGTTCCGACTTCTCGAATTCCTCCAACAGGAACTTCGTATTCGGTTCCAACAGTCCATGAGAACGGGTAGTCCACGATTTACCCTCAGCACTCAAATACGTATAATACATATAATAATTGCTATCGTTCACCAGATAAGCCTCGAACGGGGTAGTGCTCACCGCTTTGATATCTTCCGGAACAAATGCAAGATATACATTCAGCACATCGCCGCCTTTCACTTCCGGTTGCCGATAAACGGACACCTGCGGCTTCACCGGATGCTCTGCTTTCCACCCGGAACCAAGAGCGGAAGAGGATGCTTCCGTTGTTGCGGCATCCGTACGCGCCGCCGATTGATTCTCCAATCTTTTCTTGGCAGCCCTGGCAGCCGGAGTGGGAACATTATAGTCGTCCGTTTCAATCACCACACACTCACGCACCGGCATCGGAATGTCAAAGCCGTCGGCATCTTCCACCAATACAATGTCTTTTTCCTGAAATCCCGTCACAACACCGCCGCCTACTTCGCTGAGGAAGCGCACTTTATCTCCGATTTTCATAATCTCCTATATCTGTTTTTCATTATACATTATCCGGAGGATGCCTCAAAACCATGACAGGCACACTGTCGCGGCGTCCTCTGTTATCTCTCGCAAAGTTAGGAATTATTTAATGATTACACGCAAACATACTTTTTTTGTATTGCAAAGTTTTCATTCTTGCTACGCAGTCTAAGAATCAAAGCTTTATTCGTAGGAATTAAAGTTCTGTTTCTAAGAATTAAACTTTAATTCCTACGAATAAAGCTTTGATTTTAAGACTTCATAGTAACCCGGCAAACTATCCGGGCGCTTCGGCTGAACAATCATTAATTGTCCGCTCATTATCCGAATCTTGCCAAATATCCGTACCTTTGCAGTCTCTAATTCAAGAAAGATATGAAAGAAGATCCCAGACATATTAGAATCAGCGAATTCAATTACCCGCTGCCGGATGAACGCATCGCCAAATTCCCGCTGCCGGTGCGCGACCAGTCCAAGCTGCTGTTATACCGGCATGGCGAGGTTTCCGAAGATGTGTTCACATCCCTGCCCGACTACCTGCCGGCAGACAGCCTGATGATTTTCAATAACACCAAAGTCATCCAGGCACGCCTGCATTTCCACAAAGAGACGGGAGCACTCATCGAGGTGTTCTGTCTCGAACCTATCCGTCCCAATGACTATGCCCTCAATTTCCAGCAAACGGAACATGCCGCCTGGCTTTGCATGATAGGAAATCTGAAGAAATGGAAAGAAGGAGTGCTGAAACGTGAGATGGTCGTAAAAGGCAAGCCGCTTACGCTGACCGCCGAGCGCGGGGCCTGCCATGGAACCAGCCATTGGGTGGATTTCCGCTGGAACAATCCGGAAATAACATTTGCCGATATTCTCGAAGTGTTCGGAGAACTGCCCATCCCCCCCTACCTGAACCGGGAGACGCAGGAGAGTGACAAGGAGACCTACCAGACCGTTTACTCCAAAATTAAAGGCTCGGTGGCCGCCCCGACAGCCGGACTGCACTTCACGCCACGCGTTCTGGACGCCTTGCGCAAGAAAGGTGTGGAACTGGAAGAACTGACCCTGCACGTAGGGGCCGGAACCTTCAAGCCGGTCAAAAGTGAAGAGATAGAAGGGCACGAGATGCACACAGAATACATATCCGTCAGCCGCAACACGCTGGAAAAGCTGATAGCCCATGAGGGAAAAGCCGTTGCAGTGGGAACGACCTCCGTACGTACTCTGGAGAGCCTCTACCACATAGGCGTCACTCTTTTAAACAGTCCCGACGCCACAGAAGAGGAATTGCACGTAAAGCAATGGCAACCCTATGAGCTGACTCCCGAAATGGCGTCCGTTTCGCCCGTCGATGCCCTGCAAGCGATTGTGGCCTACCTCAACCGGCACAATATGGAAACCCTGCACACCAGCACGCAAATCATCATTGCCCCGGGGTACGAATATAAAATCGTAAAAGCCATAGTGACCAACTTCCACCAGCCGCAAAGCACATTGCTGCTGCTTGTCTCGGCATTCCTGCGCGGAGACTGGCGAAAGATTTACGACTATGCGCTCGCTCATGACTTCCGGTTCTTGAGCTACGGCGACTCATCCTTATTAATACCCTAACAAAATGAACAGTGACAATAATCAGGAAATGTTTCCCCTTGTCGATGAACAAGGAAACATCATAGGCGCAGCCACCCGCGGCGAGTGCCACAGCGGAAGCAAACTTTTGCATCCCGTAGTACACCTGCATGTATTCAACTCACAAGGAGAATTATACCTGCAAAAACGTCCTGAATGGAAAGACATACAACCCGGCAAATGGGATACGTCAGTGGGCGGACACGTGGACTTAGGCGAAAGCGTGGAAATGGCATTGAAACGGGAAGTGCGTGAAGAGCTGGGAATCACCGGCTTCACCCCGGAAGCGGTCACCCGTTATGTATTTGAATCCGCACGCGAGAAAGAGCTTGTCTTTGTGCACAAAACCGTATATGACGGAGAGGTACGCCCCAGTGACGAACTGGACGGCGGACGCTTCTGGAGCATGGAGGAGATTAAAGAAAATATAGGCAAAGGGGTATTCACTCCCAACTTCGAGGGAGAGATAGAGAAAGTCGTCAAACTGTAAGAGCAAGGGAATATCTATGCCGGTTGCAAACCGCCTCGGCAAGCAGCCGCTGAAGGAGACACATGAAATAAAAAAAGAGGGGGCTGCGTCAAAATGAGACACAGCCCCCCTCCGTTATAATATATCTTTAAGCAACCGGCCTATTTCGCCAAGTCCTCAATTACTTTCATAATCTGCCGGCCGATCTCTTCGGCAGCCTCCGGTGTGGCAGCTTCACTATAAACACGAATAATCGGTTCGGTATTGCTCTTGCGCAAATGCACCCACTTGTCGGGGAAGTCAATCTTCACGCCGTCAATATCATTGATTTCTTCATTCTTATAGATTTCCTTTACTTTTGCGAGAATAGCATCAACGTCCGTCTCCGGTGTCAGATCTACGCGGTTCTTCGCCATGAAATAAGCCGGATAAGTGGCACGCAGCTCGCTTACCTTCTTGCCCTCATGCGCCAAATGGCTCAGGAAAAGCGCGATACCCACCAAAGCATCACGTCCGTAGTGGCTGGCAGGATAGATCACTCCGCCATTGCCTTCGCCACCGATGACGGCGCCCACTTCTTTCATCTTGGTGGTTACATTCACTTCGCCTACGGCAGAAGCATAATATTCCCGGCCGTATTTGCGGGTCACATCACGCAGTGCACGAGTGGAACTCAAATTGGAAACCGTATTGCCCGGAGTGTGCTTCAGCACATAGTCGGCTACGGTGACCAACGTATATTCTTCGCCATACATCTTGCCGTCTTCGCAAATCATGGCCAGACGGTCCACATCCGGATCAACGACAAAAGCTACATCGGCTTTACCGCCTTTCATCAGCTCCATAATGTCGCCCAAGTTCTTCTCCAAAGGTTCGGGATTATGCTGGAAGTTACCGGTGGGCTCGCAGTAGAGTTTTTCCACATGCTGCACTCCAAGTTGCTCCAACAGTTGCGGAAGAATGATTCCTCCGACAGAATTGACACAGTCAATGGCTACGCGGAAACCGGCTTTCCTGATGGCTTCCACATCCACCAAGTCGAGTGCCAGCACACTGTCGATATGTTTCTGATTATACGTCAGGTCTTTGCGATAGGAGCCGAGTTTATCCACTTCGGCAAAGTCAAAGGCTTCGGCCTCAGCGATACGGAGCACCTCATTCCCTTCCTCCTTATTCAGGAATTCCCCCTTTTCATTCAGGAGTTTCAAGGCATTCCATTGCTTGGGGTTGTGGGAAGCGGTCAGTATGATACCCCCGCTGGCTCCTTCCATGGTCACTGCCAATTCAGTGGTAGGAGTAGATGCCAGGTCGATGTCCACAACATCCCAGCCCATACCCATAAGAGTACCCACTACTACGTTCTTCACCATTTCGCCTGAGATGCGGGCATCGCGGCCCACTACGATTTTGTTGCTTTTTACGGTACACGTTTTACGGATAAGAGTGGCGTATGCCGAAGTGAATTTCACGATGTCGAGCGGATTCAATCCCTCGCCTGCACTGCCGCCAATGGTTCCGCGGATTCCAGAGATAGATTTGATTAGAGTCATAGGTTAATAATTTAAATTTTGGTTAGTTATTTCCAGATCTGATATTTCCGGATATCGTAATAATAAGGATAGACATACTGCATGGCCGTCTGGTGTCCCATTTTGGAAGGAACAATCAGTCGCACATGAGCCATATCACGAACATAGCTCAACGGCACGAGCCACCCTGCCGGAACGGCCGGCGAAGAGTAATAGGTCATCATATATCCTTGCAGGAAAGTCCCCGCAATGGATGATGAGGTCACCGTATAGCGGAACTCGTCTACCGTCTCTGCGGCAGCCAGATTGGACAATGTGGTGTCTTTGTCAAGAATGCTATATTCCATGAAGCGCACCAGCACCTGGTCGTTGCTCTTCACCGTATCAGCCTTGTTTTCCGATCCCTTATCAACAATCTGCATGTACACCCCGCTGGTGAGCTGCACATACTCATCCACAGCATCTCCCCTGTCCTTGCACTTTGTCGTGGAATCTTGCCCGTAGAACTCCGACTGCGAGATCACCTTTATGTTCCGGTCTTTGATAAAATCATTTATACCGTCTTTTTCCTCTTCCAGCATCTCTGCATAGGTTTTGCTGTTGTCACAGGCCTGAAAGCCCAAACTGAGTGCCAATAAGGACAAAAAGAATAAAGTAAGTTTCTTCATTTCTATTATTTAGTAATTTCGTAAAAATGTACGGCCCGGTTCACGTACAGATTATCTGCACACTCATAACGTTTATTTCAAACCGCACTTATGTAATCTGAGTTAAAACGTGGCAAAGATAATATTTCTTTTTTATCCGACGGTATTTCCTTACAAATTCTTCCCACAGTTTACAAAAGCTTAAATTTAGATTACAATTGATTGGCAAAAGTTACTTTTATTCACTATTCAACCCTCCACCGCCAACGCCGGACACTTCATCACAGAGAGAAGCGATGCAGATTATTACAGTCGTAATGGGAGCCTGTTTCAGTCGTATTGGGAATGCGGTTCGGTCGTATTGGGAACCCCTTTCACTTGTATTGGGAACATGGTTCCCTCGCATACTAAAGACAGCGGGAGTTATAGTCCCAGCATATGAAAAGTAGATGGGACTACCTTGCTACTGTCACACAAGCACTTAGCTTAGGATTAAAAACACAAGGAACGCTGTGCATCGCCTTCAGCTGGCAAGCCTACCGTTATCATGTCCCGAAAAAGGGCAGGCAGAGCAAGCGAACAACTATTTACGTAAACCATTACGTGCTTTTTCAGGAGTGTCCAAGGGCGACCCGGTTCATTTACTGCATACATTTGTCGCATAATCTTAAAACACAAAGTTATGCAATACCATGAAATTGGAAAAACAGGGATGAAAGTTTCTTCCCTCAGTTTCGGAGCTTCTTCTTTGGGAGGGGTTTTCCACGATATCAAAGAAAAAGAAGGCATCACAGCCGTATTCACAGCAATCGAATCAGGCATCAACTTCATCGATGTATCCCCTTACTACGGACACTACAAAGCCGAGACTGTTTTGGGAAAAGCCTTGAAAGACATTCCACGCGACCGCTACTATCTTTCAACCAAAGTGGGACGATACGGGAAAGACGGAGTCAATACCTGGGACTATTCCGCCAAACGCGCAACGGAAAGCGTCTACGAAAGCATGGAACGGCTGAACATCGACTTCATCGACCTGATTAACGTGCACGACATTGAGTTTGCCGACCTGAATCAGGTGGTCAGCGAAACCCTGCCGGCATTGGTGGAACTGCGTGAGAAAGGAGTCGTAGGGCATGTCGGCATCACAGATTTACAACTGGAGAATCTGAAATGGGTGATAGACCATTCCCCCGCCGGAACGGTGGAGTCCGTACTCAACTTCTGCCACTACTGCCTGTGCGATGACAAGTTGGTGGACTTTCTGGATTATTTCGAGGAAAAAGGAATCGGCATAATAAACGCTTCCCCACTCTCCATGGGACTACTGACCGAACGCGGCGCTCCTGCCTGGCATCCGGCTCCCAAGTCGTTGGCCGCCGCCTGCCGGAAAGCGGTGCAGCATTGCAAGGCAAAGAACTATCCGATAGAAAAGCTCGCCATGCAATTCTCCGTCAGCAACCCGCGTATAGCAACCACCCTGTTCAGCACCGCCAATCCTCAAAATGTGAAGAACAACATCGCATTCATCGAAGCTCCGATGGACGAGGAACTGGTGCGCGAAGTCAGAGAGATTATCGGAGACCAGCAACGGGTAAGTTGGGCAAACTCTTAATACAGGCTCATCATGAACTACACAATCATCGACGCACATGCCCACTTGTGGCTGCGACAGGACACAACAGTGGATGGCCTCCCCATTCGGACGCTGGAGAACGGCCGTTCCCTGTTCATGGGCGAAATACGCCAAATGCTTCCCCCTTTCATGGTGGACGGGGTGAACAGCGCAGAGGTTTTCCTCTCAAACATGGACTATGCGCAAGTATCCGCCGCAGTAATCACGCAAGAATTCATCGACGGCATACAAAATGACTATCTCAAGGAGGTTGCCACCCGCTATCCCGACCGCTTTTTCGTCTGCGGCATGTGCGAGTTCCGCAAGCCCGGCTATTTTAAACAAGCCGAACAGCTGATAGACAACAACTTCAAGGCCATCAAGATTCCTGCACACCGCCTGTTGCTCAAAGAGGGACGGGTGATGCTGAACTGCGAAGAAATGATGCAGATGTTCGGATTGATGGAAGAACGGAACATCATCCTGTCCATAGACCTCGCGGAAGGAAGCACCCAGATTGCCGAAATGGAGGAGATCATCGCACAATATCCCCGCCTGAAGATTGCAATCGGACACTTCGGCATGGTCACCCTGCCCGAATGGAAACAGCAGATCCTGCTGGCACGCCATCCCAACATAATGATCGAATCGGGCGGCATCACATGGCTTTTCAACGAAGAGTTCTATCCCTTCAAAGGAGCAGTGAAGGCCATCCGCGAAGCAGCCGACCTGGTAGGAATGGAGAAACTGATGTGGGGGTCGGACTATCCGCGCACGATTACCGCCATCACCTACAAAATGTCTTACGATTTCATCACGAAATCTCCCGAACTGACAGAGTCGGAGAAAGCCCTCTTCTTAGGAGAGAACGCCCGTAACTTTTACGGCTTCAGCAACTTGCGCACTCTGCCTTATATCAAGAACATGTCCGAGTAAATAAAAGTAATACCATGAAAAAAAATAAATACATCGTTCCACTCATACTGGTTTTCAGCCTCTTCTTCCTGTGGGCCATCAGCAGCAACCTGCTGCCTACCATGATCCGGCAATTGATGAAAACCTGCGAACTGAACACGTTCGAAGCATCGTTCACCGAAACCGCCTATTGGCTGGCCTATTTCATATTCCCCATACCGATTGCCATGTTTATGAAGAAATACAGCTACAAAGCCGGTATCATATTCGGACTGCTCCTGGCAGCAGGCGGCGGACTGCTCTTTTTCCCGGCAGCCATGCTGAAAGAATACTGGGCCTATCTCTGTATTTTCTTTATCATCGCCACCGGAATGTGCTTCCTCGAAACGGCTGCCAACCCATATGTAACCGCGTTGGGAGACCCGAAAACAGCCCCCCGCCGCCTGAACCTGGCACAGTCGTTCAACGGACTCGGAGCATTCATCTCCGCCATGTTCCTGAGCAAACTCATTCTCAGCGGAACGCATTACACGCGTGAGACGCTTCCAATGGATTATCCGGGCGGCTGGCAAGCCTATATACAGGTGGAAACAGACGCCATGAAATTCCCCTATCTGGTACTGGCCCTGTTACTGATTGCCATAGCCGTAATATTCGTGTTCTCCAAACTGCCGAAAATAGGCGACGAAGAGAACAAGGCAAACGCATCCGGGGAGAAACTGATTGACTTCGGAGTGTTGAAACATTCGCATCTGCGCTGGGGTGTCATCGCACAATTCTTCTATAACGGAGGACAGACGGCTATCAACAGTCTCTTTCTGGTGTACTGCTGCTCCTATGCCGGACTGGAGGAAGATACCGCCACCACATTCTTCGGGCTTTATATGCTCGCCTTCCTGCTGGGACGGTGGATCGGTACAGGACTCATGGTGAAATTCCGCCCTCAGGACATGTTGGCGGTCTATGCCGTAATCAACATCATATTATGCGGGGTGGTGGCTATCTTCGGCGGTATGGTAGGACTATATGCCATGTTGCTCATCTCCTTCTTCATGTCCATTATGTATCCCACACAGTTCTCGCTGGCACTTACCGGACTCGGCAACCAGACCAAAAGCGGTTCCGCCTTTCTGGTAATGTCCATCGTAGGCAACGCATGCCTGCCTCAGCTGACCGCCTACTTCATGCACGTAAATGAAGAGGTCTATCACCTGGCATATGTCATCCCTATGCTGTGCTTCGTATTCTGCGCATACTACGGATGGAAGAAATACAAGGTTGTTGACTGAAAAGTTAAGCAGTGTCTGATTATTACTTAATTACAGTGTCTAATTATTACTATATAATAAAATGAAAGCAGTTCAAATTACAGCCCCTTCTGAGATGAGGGTGGTTGAGGTAGAAAAACCGGCGGTAAGTGCCGGAGAAGTATTAGTAAAAATAAAATATGTGGGCTTTTGCGGCTCGGACCTGAATACATTTGCCGGACGCAACCCTATGGTAAAGCTCCCCGTCATTCCGGGACACGAAGTAGGCGCTATCATCGAAGAGGTGGGACCGGGCGTTCCCGCGGAATTAAAGAAAGGCATGAATGTGACCCTGAATCCCTACACCAACTGCGGAAAATGTGCTTCCTGCCGTTCGGGACGCGTCAATGCCTGCGAGCATAACGAAACACTGGGAGTACAGCGCAACGGAGTAATGTGCGAATACGCAGTATTGCCTTGGAGCAAAATTATCCCGGCAGGTGATATCACTCCTCGCGATTGTGCATTGATAGAGCCGATGAGCGTAGGCTTCCATGCCGTATCCAGAGGACAAATCACAGACAATGAGTATGTCATGGTTATCGGCTGCGGCATGATCGGCATCGGCGCCATTGTTCGCGCAGCTCTGAGGGGAGCAAAAGTCATCGCAGTGGACTTGGACAATGAAAAACTCGAACTCGCCAAAAGGGTGGGCGCTTCTTATGTCATCAACTCCAAAACAGAGAATGTGCACGAACGCATGCTGGACATAACAGAAGGTTTTGGCGCTGACGTAGTCATAGAAGCTGTCGGAAGCCCTGTGACATACGTAATGGCAGTGGATGAAGTCGCTTTCACAGGAAGGGTAGTCTGCATCGGTTATGCCAAAAGCGAAGTTGCTTTCCAGACTAAGTACTTCGTCCAAAAGGAGATTGATATTCGCGGTTCACGCAATGCATTGCCGGCAGACTTCCGCGCAGTAATCAACTATATGAAATCGGGCAACTGTCCGATAGAGGAACTGATTTCCAAAATTGTATCTCCCGAAAACGCATTGAATGCAATGGAAGAATGGGCAGCAGCCCCCGGAAAGGTGTTCCGGATATTGGTTCAATTATAATCTGTTCAAATGAAATCCCTTGATTTACTTTTCCGTATGCAAACAGAAAGTTAAATCAAGGGATTGAAATATTTTTTGAAGGAGCCGGCTATTGATATGAATACCGGTACTGCTGTGGAGTTACTCCTGTAATTTTCTTGAACAGGCGATTAAAATATGAATAGTCCTCAAAGGCCAGACTATATGCAATTTCCTTAACCGTCAGAGTTTCTGTTACTAAAATCAATTGAGCCTTCTCTATCTTTCTCTGATTGATATATTGCAAAGGTGGAATTCCTGTTTCTTTTTTAAACAAACGAATAAAATGGTCTTTTGACAAACAGGACTTCGCAACCAATGCGTCCAAATCAATATTCTCATGAATATGTTGGCGTATATAAAAAACTGCTTTCCTAATTCTTTGATCTTTAATTTCCACTTTACTCTGTGCTTGTCTAAAGAAATGAGACAGTAACTGGAATACGATACCACGCGACTCTATTTTATCATAGAACGTACGCTGCTTATTTACCAACAGATTTTTCATCAGAGTGGGATTATTATCATAAGTAACCGGATCGGACTGTTTCAAGCTCATGTGCGAGTTAATCTCACATAACCGTTCAAACAAAAAATAGTCCAACTTACTTGCCTGAATTTCAAATGGAATATCTAACTGATCTAACCAATTTTCATCCAAATGGTATTCTTCATAAATATGCAGATAGTAATGAACAAAATGAGAATCACAGATATTACTGTGTTTCGTAAAAGCCGGAATAAAATACATATATCCGGGAGACAAAACGTGTACACCGTCTGGAAGTTCTATCCTCGCCGTTCCAGCCTCAACATAATACAGCCGGGTAAACGGACTACTGACATTCTTCCAATTCCAGTCTGCGTCATGAACAGCCTTTCCCACATTCAGGACCAATGGATGTAATTGTTCTACTTGCAAATTCATATTCTTCAACGTATTAGCCACCTCAAAAATAGGATTTTATAAACGTTCCTGCAAATTATATTATTTACACATCTTTGAAATACTATAATAATCGGTTTCGTCCTATAATAAAAATACTAGATATACAAAGTTATCGTTTTTGTCGCATAATACAATCTTTAGTCCTATCTTTATTATTATAACATCGTTAATTTTGCTTCAAATTAAATCAATGAAAAAAGATGGCAGAGAAGAAGACCAAAGAAGCTATTCAAACCAATTACGGTTATTGCATGCATCCTTATGACATTCCTACAAAACGTTATTGTCAGACTTTGGACCTAAAAGATAATCCGGAACTAATAGCAGAATACCGAAAACGTCACAGCAAAGAGGAACACTGGCCGGAAATCCGCAAGGAAATTCGAGAAACAGGAATTCTGGAGATGGAAATTTACATATTCAAGAATCATCTGTTCATGATCGTAGAAACACCTTTGGATTTTGATTGGGATACAGCAATGAAACGCCTGTCTACACTCCCCCATCAGGCTAAATGGGAAGAGTATATGTCGTGTTTCCAAATCTGTGAGCCTGATGCCAATGCTAGTGAAAAATGGAAACGGATGGAACGGATGTTCTATTTATACTGATATCTTTATTGAATAAACCATACTTAAAATCAAATATTATGAAATTATTTATTACTATCCTACTCTCATTGATGTCGTGTATCGCATCAGCGCAAGAAAATAAAACGAATTGGGAAACTTTATCCGACTACAAAGTTCCCGAATGGTTTCAAGATGCAAAATTCGGTATTTATTTCCATTGGGGGGTGTATTCCGTTCCCGAATTTCAAACGGAATGGTATCCCCGCTATCTTTACTTTCCGTGGTCTGATGTACATAAGCATCACGAAAAGACCTATGGTCCTGTCTCTAAATTCGGTTATCATGATTTGATTCCACTCTTTAAGGCTGAAAAATTTAATGCCAAAGAATGGGTATCATTATTCAAAAAGGCCGGTGCCCGTTTCGTAGGACCAGTAGCTGAACATCATGATGGATTTTCCATGTGGGATAGCAAATGTACACCTTGGAATGCAGTAAATATGGGACCTAAAAAGGATATTGTAGGTGAAATAGCAAGAGAAGTACGAAACCAAGATTTAAAATTTATCACCACTTTCCACCATGCACGTAATTTCCAACGTTATTCCGATCCCGATATACTAAAAGCAGAATTGGCAAAGAAACTTCCTGCCGAACGCAGACGCTTTTATCGTAGTCACTTCCCTTATTATCCGGGAACACATCCTGCTTCCAATGATCCAAAGTTACAATATTTATATGGTAATATGCCGGCCGAAAAATGGAATCGGGAAATATGGTTTGGAAAACTGAAAGAAGTGATAGATAAGTACGAGCCTGATATTATTTGGTTTGACTCTTGGTTGGATGAAATTCCGGAACAATATCGTTATGAGTTCTGTGACTATTATTTACGTAAGTCCAAAGAACGTAATAAAGAGGTGGTTATTGTACGCAAACAAAACGATCTCCCCCTTTCCGTCAGTGTAGAGAATTTGGAAAACTCACGCAAAAGTAATTTACATCCGGTAGTTTGGGAAACGGATGAAACGGTGAGCTATGGCAGTTGGTCCTACACCACAGATTTAAAAATAAAACCATCGAAACATCTCATTCATGAACTGATTGATATTGTGAGTAAAAATGGTGTGTTATTACTTAATGTTTCGCCACGAGCTTCCGGCGAGATACCTGCCGACCAACAGAAGGTATTGCTTGAAATAGGAGAATGGTTAAAGCAGAATGGAGAGGCCATTTATAATACCCGTCCCTGGTATACCTATGGCGAAGGACCAACAAAGGAACCTGAAGGGAGCCTCAAAAACCGCAAACTATTTGATTCTCTTGAATATACTTCCCTGGATTATCGTTTCACTCGAAAGGGGAATACTGTGTATGTATTGACTATGGGAGAACTTAACGTTGGTTCTAATATCTTATTGAAATCTTTAGTTTCTAAACAAATGGCAGAAGTACCAAAAATCCAACGTGTAACAATTTTAGGTAGTACTAAGACTGTAAATTGGAAAATGGATAGGAATGGATTGATACTGAATGTACCAGAAATTCCTAATAAAGTATCGATAGTATATAAAGTAGAATTTCAATAAAATAGACTATGAAGTTCTAACAACTATTGAATTTTAATATTTTCTAAAAACAAATAGCAAACTTTTACATAAAAAGAACCTTAAATATATTTATTATGGGAATTAGAAACTACATTTTGGTGTTTATCCTCGCCTTTGCGAGCATATCTGCATATGCGCAAAGTTTGACCGTCACTGGTAAAGTCATTGATAGCGATGGATATGAGGTTATCGGTGGCAGTATTACCGTTAAAGGTATCCCCGGTACAGGAACTGTTACAGATGTAAATGGTAACTATTCTTTGAAAGTAAATGATGCATTCAAGGATGTATTGGTCTTTTCGTACGTAGGTATGACTTCTCAAGAAATAAAAGTCAATGGTAAAAGTATAATTAATGTAACATTGAAGGCTGACGCAGTAATGCTGGATGAGGTAGTTGCAATTGGTTATGCTACCGTCAAACGCAAAGATTTAACTGGTTCTGTTGCTTCTGTCGGCAGTCAGGAACTGTCCAAAATACCTGTTAGTGATGTCACGCAGGCCTTGTCTGGACGTATGGCGGGTGTAATGGTGCAACAAAGTGAGGGAGCCCCCGGGTCTTCTGTCTCTATTCGCGTGCGTGGCGGTATCTCCATTACCCAAAGTAATGAACCTCTTTATGTGATCGACGGTTTTCCAAGTGAAGATGGAATGTCTACACTTGATCCTGCCGAAATTGAGACCATTGATGTATTGAAAGATGCATCTGCCACGGCTATTTATGGTGCTCGTGGTGCTAATGGCGTTGTGGTCATAACTACCAAAAACGGGAGTAAGGCCGGCGGTAAGGCTACCGTGACATTCGACAGCTATGTCGGAATTAAGAAGATAGCGAACGAACTGGATGTGCTTTCTCCTTATGAGTTTGTGAAACTGGACTATGAGCGTACTTTATGGAGAATGAGTACAGGTGACGCTGATGTCAATGGCATGGATATTTGGGAAAGCAGATATGGGAAATATAACGATATAGCATCCAATTATCTCAGTCGTAAAGGGATCAATTGGCAGGACGAAACATTGGGACGTACTGCATTAACCCAAAATTATCGTGTAGCAGTTTCCGGAAAGACAGAGAAGATAAATTATAGCTTGGCTTATTCATATTTTAATGAAGAGGGAGCCATGGTCTACAGTGGCAATCAAAAGCACAACATCTCTTTCAATATGAATCATGAAGTAAACAAATGGCTAACAATAAACTCTCGTATCAGTTATGACCAAATGCGTATAGAAGGCATGGGAACTTCTGAGGGTGGAGATCGTTTCAATAAAATGCAGCATATATTGCAGTATCGTCCGACAATCGGTATTCAAGGAGTAGATGCCGATTTACTTGCCTCTGAAGATCCGTTGTTTATAGATGATTCAGGAAATGTAATGCAGAACCCGTTGATTTCGGCTGCGGAAGAAACCAATGATCGTGAATGGCGTACTTTTCAAGCAAATGCCGGTGCGACAATAAAATTGTTAAAAGGGCTGTCTTTCCGTTCGACAGTAGGTATGCGTTATCAAACCCGTCGTAATGATGTGTTTTATGGAGATGAATCCATAACTGCTAAGCGCAGTAGTATCTATGGTTCTATCACCAATATTGAAAGCAACAGTTTCCAGACTTCCAATGTCCTAACTTATGCGTGGAAAAACAAAATTCATGATATAACCGCAATGATGGGACATGAATATGTAACTAAATGGATACGTAATTTCTCTGCCAGTGCAAATCAGTTTCCAAATGATGAGATTGGGCTAGGTGACCTTTCTTTAGGAACTCCGAGTACTCCTACTTCTAACGAGAATTACGATGATAAATTGCTGTCTTTCTTTGCGCGCGTGAATTACAGTTTGATGGACAAATATCTATTTACAGCTTCCTTACGTACCGATGGTTCTTCTAAATTCGGAAAAAATAACAAATGGGGATACTTTCCCGCTTTTTCTGCGGCTTGGCGTTTAAGTGAAGAAGAGTTCATTAAGGATTTAAATATATTCTCTGATTTAAAACTCCGTATAGGTTATGGTTTATCCGGTAATAACCGGATAAACAGCTATCAAAGTTTGGCTATTATGAGCTCGGTTACCGCCGCTAATGCCAATGGAGCACAGGCTGGTTACGCATCAAGCCAAGTTCCCAACCCCGATTTGAAATGGGAAGCAAATAAGACATTTAACTTAGGATTGGATTTTGGTTTCTTGAATCAACGTATCACTTTTTCTCCTGAATTTTATATCAATCGTAGCAGTAATTTATTACTGGATGCCAAATTGCCCTACTCTTCCGGTTACAAGAGCATGGTGATTAATGCAGGTGAAACTGAAAATATAGGTATTGATTTGACCGTTAATACAATCAATATAACCAATAAAAACTTTACATGGGGAACTTCTGTAACTTTCTCGCATAATAAGAATAAAGTTAACAAACTCACAGGTGAAGATGTTCAACTATATTTAGCCAATTTTGGATATGATGGTGCCGGTGCCTCACATCAGATTGGTGTTGGCCAACCTGTCGGACAGTTTTATGGTTATGTAACAGACGGATTGTATCAAATCAGTGACTTTAATTATGATGCAACCTCTAATAAATATACATTAAAGGATGGCATACCTTATCGTGGTGATAAGTCCAACGTTCAACCTGGATATTGGAAATTTAAAAATGTAGATGGAAGTGAAGACAACTTAATTACGGAAAATGACAAAACAGTAATTGGCAATGCTTCCCCTTCTTTCTATGGCGGTATTAATAATACTTTCACATGGAAAAACCTCGATTTAAGTATTTTCCTAACTTATAGTTATGGTGCAGAAGTACTGAATGCAACCAAAATGACCAATACAAAAACCGCTAATACCAACAAAAATGTTTTAGCTATAGCTAATGAGGCTAACCGTTGGGTGACAATTAACAACAATGGAGAAAGGATCACCAATCCTGATGAATTGGATGCCGTAAACCGAGGAAAGACGATTGCTCATTTTGGTGATATGAATAATACCTATATACATTCTTGGGGGGTAGAGGACGCTTCGTTCCTAAAGTTGAGTAATATCACATTAGGTTACACATTCCCAAAACAGGTTATCAGTAAAATTGGTTTAAGTAAATTACGCTTGTATGCTACAGGCAATAACCTTTTGACTTGGACACCTTATACCGGATTCGACCCGGAAGTTTCCACTATGGGCAGTGCCTTGACACCGGGTGTTGACTTTGGAGCTTATCCTAAAAGTCGTTCTTTTGTATTTGGTATTAACGTAGCATTTT
This sequence comes from Bacteroides eggerthii, assembly GCF_025146565.1. Taxonomy (NCBI): domain Bacteria; kingdom Pseudomonadati; phylum Bacteroidota; class Bacteroidia; order Bacteroidales; family Bacteroidaceae; genus Bacteroides; species Bacteroides eggerthii. Next base: position 56,885 of record NZ_CP102258.1, read on the forward strand.
AATCAGACTTAAAAAAGAGAATACAATGAAAAATAAACTGATATATGCGCTTTGCGCACTGATAACAGTAGGATTCGCTTCTTGTGAACTTACGGAAAATCCTGATTCAAAATATGAAAAGGATACTTATTTTACCACAGAGGAGAAAGCCCGAATGGCAGTAGTGAGTATATACGACTGTTTGGAAACAGGCAAGTATTATGGACAATATGCAATGGCCTGCTTTGGTTCTGATGATATTTTTATGATAAAGGGAGTGGGATCCGATGGTACCCGGCGAGATATTTCCCATTATAAGTGTTCCGCATCCAATACCTGGCTTACTACGATTTGGCAATATGCCTATCAGGGAATTGATCGTGCCAATTTGGCTATAACCAACATTGAAAAAATGGTAGGGTACGAGGAGAACGAGATTTTGAAAGAACTGGTGGCACAAGCCAAATTTCTTCGTGCTTTCATTACTTTTGATTTGATCAAATTTTGGGGAGACGTACCTTTTACTACGGAACCTACCAGTGGTTATGACATGACCTCAAAACCCCGTACCGATCGTGAACTAATTTATGATCAGATCATTAATGATTTAGATTTTGCCAAAACACATCTGAAGCCAGGAAACGATATGGCTTCCTCTGAAATCCCCTGTCAGGGTGCAGCCCGTGCATTATTAATGCGTATCTATCTTCAGCGGGCAGGATATAGTTTAGATCGTAAGACTCGTACATTAACTCGTCCGTCAGATACCGAACGCAAAACTTATTTTGAGGCAGTAATAAAAGAATGGAAAACTTTTAAAACAGAGAATTATCACAATTTCTATAATGGTGGATATGAGCAGCTCTTTAAAAACTATTCTCAATTGGTATTAAACAATCAGGAAAGTTTGTGGGAGATTGCATTTGAACCAAACCAAGGGGAAGCCGATAACTCAGGTGCATGGGCAACGTGGATGGGACCCGAAGTAGATGCGCCCGGAAAGTATTCCGGAACAAGCAACTATATGGGGCGTGCCAACGGTTATATTATAGTATTGCCGTATTGGAAATCCTTTTATGAGTCTAATGCAAACAATACTTCCAAAGATATACGTCGTGATGTAAATTTTGTGGATTATTTCTATAAATGGGATAAAAATTCTGAAATGCACTATAAATCATATACATGCGATGAAATAGCAAAAAGTTTGAGAAGATATCCTGGTAAATGGCGCAGAGAATGGATGGCGCTTGGATTTGTCAACCCTAACAACACTGGTGTCAATTACTGTCCGCTACGTTATGCTGATGTGGTGTTAATGGCAGCCGAGGCCTATAACGAAACCGGAAACACACCGGAAGCCTGGAATTTATTGAATGATGTACGTAGACGTGCTAAAGCGACACCCATCAACAATTCAAACTATGCAAGTTTGCTTAAAGCCCCCAAAGTATATGATTTACCATTCATAGCGGATGGGGATGACGCCGGAAAATTCCGTACTGCTCTCTATTGGGAACGCGCTTTTGAACTCTGTTATGAAGGTCAACGTAAATATGACTTACTACGTTGGGGCATTCTGGGTGATGCACTAAGGGCTACCCAGTCATATCTTGAAACTTGGCAACCAGGGCCGGAAGAACATATTGATCAAGGTACATTAGACACTTGGAATCCAGTTACTTGGGCCTCAAGCAACTATGTAGCTGGACATACTTTTGTGGATGGCAAACATGAACTGTATCCTATTCCTTTGGCAGAAATACAGTCCAATGCTGCATTAGAAAATCAGAACAACCCTGGCTATGACTAAAATTCGGTCTTTTTAATGAAGAGTGAAAACTTTTAAAACACAAAGGGCTGTTCAAAAGCCAAAATCAGCTAACACTCTGTCTTGTCATTTTGAGAAAAGCTGATGCCATATCTATTAGACTTTTGGACAGCCTTTTTATTAATTTATCTTTTTACCTTTATGAAAAATGTCTTACATTCTTATTTTACCCAAAAGATGGGTATAAAGATTGGCATAAGTATTCTAGGATATACAATCGGAGGAACTATCGATCTTATTGCCCAAAACGCGAAACAGGAAAACTGCCGTCCCAACATAGTATTAATAATTTCGGATGAACATAATGGAAATATAATGGGATGTATGGGGGATCCGTATATACATACTCCTAATTTAGATGCGTTGGCTGAAAACGGTATACTGTTTAAATCTCATTATTGTGCTTCACCGATTTCCGGTCCGTCACGCCAATCTCTTACTACTGGAAAATATGTATCACATCATAATGTGTGGGGGAATACGGTCGGATGTCCTAATGATATTACGTCATTACCTCGCATCATGCAACAGCAAGGTTATGAAACCGTATTAACTGGAGGTATGAAATATAACGGATTGAATTATGGATGGAACTCATATAAAGCAAACGACGGATATAAAATAGCATATGATAAGAAAAAAAAGGCGGGCACTGACATAGCCCAAAAACGTGAACGTATAAAGGCCGGAGTATTTGTGAATAACAAGGAAGATATAGGCAAAGAGTTTACTCCAATGGGAGCTACTGACATGAATTTATTTACAGACATACAAAGAAGCCAGGATGCAATAGCATACATAAAGAATAGAGCTCATGTAAAACAACCTTTTTTCTTACTTGTCGGATTGATGGCTCCGCATTATCCGTTGCAAGCTACGCAGGAACTGGTTGATAAATATAAAGATAAAATTCCTATGCCCAAAATTCCCAAAGGATATATAGAAAACTTACCACTAAACTATAAGCACTTAAGAAACACGCGTAAGCTTGAGAATGTACCAAAAGAGATTGTCAAAAAAGCAAGAGAATGCTACTATGCACGCGTAGAATGGGCAGATAGCCAAATCGGTAAGATTATCAAAACAATAAACGAATCTCCAATGGCAGATAACACAATCATAATATATACAAGTGACCATGGGGAAAATCTGGGAGAACATGGTCTTTGGTGGAAAAACTGTCTATATGATTGTTCTGCCAAAGTTCCATTAATCATTAGTAACCCTAAACGTTGGAAAGGAAAACAAACAAGAAGCAAAAACACAGAATCAGTAGATTTGGTTCAGACAATAGCCGATTTAGGGGGTACAAAAGTGCCAAACGATTGGGACGGCGAGTCCATGTTACCTCTTTTAGAGGACTCAACCTATAACTGGAAAGACTTTGCAATCTGTGAATATTACGCAGGTTATATAGCTTCCGGAATAACGATGTATCGCCAAGGTAAATGGAAGTATGTCTATCATGCAAGAATGGATGAAAACCATGGTCCGGAAATCGAATTATACGATATGGATAATGACCCAGAAGAGTTAACCAATTTGGCTCGGGATAATCAATACAAGATGCTAATCCAGGATTTACATCAAGAACTAATATGTAAATTAGGAGAAGACCCTGAGCTGATTGAAAAACGATATCGGGCAGGTGCTATCCCTGAAGCTCCTCTAGGAATAAAATCAGAATAATATAAAATACAAAGTTATGAATAATGTAATAAGGTGTGTACTTTTATCGTACTTGTCTATTTGTTGTATCAGTCATATCCAATCTCAACATGTAATATATCCCCAAAGATTATATGAGGATTTTAGAAAAGTATCTTCTCCTATAAATAACAAAGAAATTAAAATAAACCCGACAGAGCTACTATGGCCATCAGTAAAATATTGGGAAGGAAGAGATGTTGTGTACAATGTCTATTTAAGTCGCGATTCCCTATTTCCCGAAACTACAACTTTTGTTAGCAAAAATCAAAGAACATGTTTTTATAATCCTCACAAAATATTGGATGCCGGCATTTGGTATTGGAAATATGATATTGTAGATAAAGATAAAATTGAAACTAAGGGGATATATTCCTTTGTTGTCCCACCAAAAACCATTACTTTCGAATCCCCTTGTTTTACTGATTTTGCAAATAATATCAGTAAAAATCATCCTCGTATAATGAACCAAGGTAATGATATTAACTCTGTTCGGAAACAGATGAAAAATTACCCGGCATATAATACGATTGTGAATAACGCCATGAATGCGTTAGAATTCGAAGTATATCAAGGGCCATACTATGACGAGAACCCTGCCGTTGAAAAAAGATTACAAAAGATACATTCCATTGAATTTAAACGTTATCATGACATATTACAATGTTATGTACTCACTGGAGAAGAAAAACTTTTAGATAATCTATTATCAAGAATTAATATCTTATTAACTTGGCCTACTCATGATTTGCTGGGTTCTCAGGTATTAACAGCTTTATCTTTAGGTTATGACGCCTTATACAATGAATTACCTGCAAACTTGAAAAAACAGATATTACAAAAAATTGAGCAGCAAATGTGTAGTGGCTTGGAAAAATGGCCAGGAGTAATAGAAACAAAACAAGTAGAAAATCACTTTTGGCAAATGGAAATCTCTGGCAATTTTTGTGCGGCTCTCGCTACTATTCATGATTCAGAAATAGCAAAAGAGATGTTAAAATACACATATGAGTTATTTATAGCACGTTTCCCAAATCTATCAACCAAATATGATGGTGGATGGGCTGAAGGAATGGGATACTTTGCAGTAAATAACAGTTGTATAATTAATATGGCATTATGGATGAAAAAAATTGCAGGTGTAGATGTTTTTCATATGCCTTGGTATAAAAAATTGTCCGATTATTACATATACTTTGCTCCTGTAAATGGGCAGATAGAAGGTTTTGGAGATTCACATGAACGCAAGGAAAATGGAAATAAAGAGGGAACTTCGATTTCATTTATATTATCGTGTGAATCCCATTATCCATCTGCTAATTATCGATTACTGTCTCAATTTAAGGCAGCAGAAAATAAATCCACTTTCTTTAATAGTATTGAACCTTGGTATCAGATGGTAAATTCCATACAGTTTAATTCTGAAAAGCTGGTACTTCCTGACTCAATGCCCAATGAAAAAGTGTTTTACAGTACCGGTTTAGCAGCAATGCATACGGACATAAAAAATGTAGATAAAGGAACATCTGTCTATTTCCGTTCTTCTCCCTTTGGAGCCAAAGGGCACATGCATGCCAACCAAAATAGTTTTAACATAGCAAGGAAAGGAGAACGAATTTTTTATTCCAGTGGATATTATACATCTTTTGCAGATCCACATTCGATGACTTCTTATCGAAACACTCGGGCATCTAATACCATTTTAGTAAATGATTGCGGACAAGCTTTTGGGCATGAAGGATACGGATTTATCAAACGTTTTCTTGCCGGTAAAGAAATAACTTATGTTTGCGGTGATGCCACTGCGGCTTATAAACCTACTACGGACAAACAGTTTCTAACGATGAATGCCGAAAACGGTATAAAAGAGACCCAAGCATATGGAGTAGGTGATTCAAAATTAAAACTTTTTGAACGGCATTTAGCCTTCATTCGCCCAAATCTAATAGTCATCTATGATGTATTAGAGTCAGAACAAGATTGTAATTGGACCTTTCTGTTACATACCATGAAAGATCAGCAACCCACAATTGAGAAATCAGGCACTTTGCGTGTAGTTACTCCTCTAAATACCGCTTGTGTCAATGTTTTTGGTTCCTCATTCATACAACCTTTTTGCACAAACCAGTTCTTTTCTCCAGCCATTGATTTTAAGAAAAAGTATAAAGAAGTTCCCAATCAATATCACATAAGTTATAAAACAGCTAAAAAGTCTAAAAGAATGCGTTACCTTGCTATTTTGCAACTAGGAGAGAATGGGGATAAATTAACACCTATCCACCCTAATCATAAAGGAGAAATAAGATTAGGAGATATTACAATTTCTGCAGAAATGAGTCCAACTAAACCTGCAAAAATGAATATCAAAACGACAAAAACGTCCCTCGATGTTCAACCTACAAAAACAATACTGAAAGATACTACAAAAAAACAAATTTGTTACAATCAATATCCAGAACAGATGCATAGGTAAACTATTACGATATCTTTCCTGTAAATGTACAGTATTGTATAACCAATAAAACATAATAATCAACATGAAGAAAAAAATACTATTATTATTGACACTTACATTATTTCTGCAAAATGGTTTCACACAAACCGAAGAACATGACAGAAAAATGAAGTGGTGGCGCGAAGCACGTTTCGGAATGTTTATCCATTGGGGACCATATTCTATTTTAGGAGGAGTTTATAATGACTATCTACAACGAGTAGGAGGTACAGAATGGATAATGAATCGATGCAAAATTCCTGTAAAAGAATATCAGGAAATAACCAAAACATTCAATCCAGTGAAATATGATGCTGAAGCGTGGGTAAAAATGGCGAAAGATGCCGGCATGAAATATTTAGTAATCACTGCCAAGCATCACGATGGTTTTGCCTTGTTTAAAACTAAAGCCAGCAAATATAATATTGTAGATTTTACTCCATATGGTAAAGATGTGCTAGATGCTTTAGCAAAGGCGTGCCGTAAACACGATATGAAATTAGGTTTCTACTATTCACAAATACAGGATTGGAATAATCCGGGAGGAACTACCGGTCGAAGAACCATGGACCAAGGATGGCCCAATCCGAAAGCAAACGAAATAGATGAGTATACCCAAGCACACAATGGTAGTTGGGATCCTTTACAACAAACGGCTACTCGCAAAGAATACTTCAACAATATAGCTATTCCCCAAATCAAAGAATTGCTCACCAATTATGGAGACATTGCTATATTCTTTTGGGACACCCCTACAGGAATGACAGAAGAGTATGCAAAAAAAATAAATGATCTCTTTAAAGATTATCCGCACATCATTACCAATGACCGCCTAATCAGAGGTAGCAAAAAATATACTGGTGATTATAAGACTCCTGAACAAATAATTCCCACCGTCAAGCAACTTGACGGTACCGACTGGGAAACCAACATGACTTTAAATGACAGTTGGGGATACAAGAAACGAGGTTGTGTATGGAAAACATCGGAGACCCTGATTCTTAACCTAGTAGATATAGTGTCTAAAGGGGGAAACTACCTACTAAATATTGCTCCGGACGGTGAGGGAGGAATTCCTGAAATAAATTACCACCGACTGAAAGAGATAGGAAACTGGATGAAAAAATACGGAGAGTCAATTTATGAAACAGAACGTGTAAAGACATCTCAGCCGATGTGGGGACGCTGTACACAGAAAATCGTAGGAAACAAAACCTATGTTTACCTGCACGTAATTGATTGGCCGGAAGACCAACAGTTACTGTTCCGTCTGTATGAAAAGGCTATATCCGCCAAATTATTACACAACGGACAAACTTTAAAGTTTAAAAACACCCATGATGGCATTTACATTGATCTTCCGAAATACGCTCCAGACAAGTATGTGTCGGTAATAAAGGTTGAATTCGACAAGCAGCTTCCCCGATTTAAAATCAGGCCAATGAACCAAAGCAACTACGAAATAGTAGATGCCGATAAAGAATCCCAAAAGAAGTAAATTGGAACAATGCAACAGATTATGAAGAGTACAATCATTCTATTCGTTAGTTTTTTATATTGCGCGATTGTGCAAGCTCAAATACTTAATAAAGAGGTTTTCAACTTGCTTAACCTGAATTATCCCGGTTTGGAGCAGGTAAAGAGGGCTTATTATGAAGACAAATTGGAAACAGCCGCTAATGAGTTGCTGAAGTACTACCGCAAGCGGACACACGTAGTCAATCCTTTCCTTGATTTAGCAAATGTCACCATCACCCCGATCGAACAAGGATGGGCGGATGACGCCATGCAGCATACTTTCTTCGTTCATAAAGGTTATCAACCGTCGTATAATTACGGAAAAGACATCGACTGGCAATACTGGCCGGTGAGAGACAACGAACTGCGCTGGCAACTTCATCGGCATAAATGGTTCACCCCTATGGGAAAAGCCTATTGGCTGACGAAGGACGAGAAGTATGCCAAGGAATGGGTCTATCAGTATCTTGACTGGATAAAGAAAAATCCTCTGCAACAGATTGACCCCGTACTTTACGAAGTTTATGACATAGACGGTGTGAAAGGTCCAGCAGAAAACGTGCGCTTCGCATGGCGCCCATTGGAAACGAGCGGCCGTTTACAAGACCAAATGAATCAGTTTACTCTTTTTCTGCATTCTCAGGCGTTTACCCCTGCGTTCCTTACAGACTTTTTGGTAAATTATTCCAAACATGCCCACCACACCATAGCCAACTACTCACAACAAGGCAACCACCTTCTGTTTGAGGCCGAATATGTACTTTGTGCAGGGATTTTCTTTCCTGAGTTTATCGAAGCTCCCAACTGGCGCAAAAGCGGTATTGACATACTAAACCGCGAGATAAAGAAACAAGTGTACGATGATGGCGGACAGTATGAACTGGATTTAGGCTACCATGGAGGCTGCATCGGCATTTTCAGCAATGCGCTCAACATGGCTAAAGTGAATGGCTATGGTAAAGAGTTTCCCGATTCTTATGCCAACACCATAAAAAAAATGATGATGTTCTCAATAAACACCTATTTCCCCGACTATACTTTTCCTTGTTTCAGCGATGCCAAACGCGCAAAACCGTTCAGCCTTGTGCGCAACTATCAGCGTTGGTCAGAACTCTTCCCCGAGGATGAGCAACTGCGTTATTTTGCCACACAAGGCAAGAAAGGCAAACAACCCACTTGGCTCTGCCATGCTTCCGCCAACTCCGGTTTTTTCACTTTCCGCAATGGTTGGGGACAAGATGCCACCGTAATGATATTGAAAGCAGGTCCTAAAGCTGAATGGCATTGTCAACCGGACAACGGTACCTTCGAACTATGGTTCAACGGCAAAAACCTCTTTCCAGACTCAGGCGCGTTCATCTATGGTGGTGATGAAGAAGTGTGGAAACAACGCAACTGGTTTCGTCAGACAGCAGTGCACAACACGCTAACGCTTGACAACAAAAACATTGAAACCACCCAGTCCGTCACCAAGTTATGGAAGACACTGCCCGATGCCCAAGTACTTGTAACCGAAAATTCAAGTTATAAGGACCTGACACACCGCCGTTCCGTATTTTTTGTAGACAACAGCTATTTTGTCATCGTAGACGAAGCCATTGGAAATGCTCTCGGCATTGTGAACCTTCACTATCAACTCTGCGATGGTAAAGTAGAACTTGACAAGTCTAAAGGGCTACTCTGCACACGCTACCCGGGCAATAGCAATGTAGTACTCCGTTGCTTTGGCCCAGACAACTTACAGATAGAGGAAGAAGAAGGCTGGTACTCCATTGCCTACCGCCAGCGCACAAAACGGCCAGCAGTGACATTCAATGCAGAAAAGAGCACCGGTGAAACCATCCGCTATGTCACTGTTATTTATCCGCAGGAGCAGGTGAAGAAGTCTATGAAAATATCGGCATCCATCAAGAATGCAACTACAGATAGAATGAAAGTAGAAGTAAACGTAAACGGTCGGAAGCGTACACTCAGTTATGAGTTGTAGCCTGTCCGTACATATTATTATAATCTGTTCAAATGAAATCCCTTGATTTACTTTTCCGTATGCAAACGGAAAGTTAAATCAAGGGATTTCAATCTTTTCACTTAAGGATATCTCCGTTTCAACTGTCGCTTTCAGCCTTTGGCGTTAAGCAGCGGTTTGAACTTCTCCAAGGCAAGTTCCAATACTTTTTTAGCCTCCCCCAGCGTTCCATAAAATTCCCCGCCGGAAGCGTTCAAGTGTCCACCGCCGTTAAAGAATTCAGCTGCCAACCGGTTGCAAGGGAAACTTCCAACCGAACGCAAGGATACCTTTATCATAGGTTTCTCCGTATCTTCACGCAAGAAACAAGAGAAAACGACGTTCTTGATGCTCAATGGAATGTTCACAAACCCCTCACTGTCTCCGCGAATATAATTGAAATGACTCTGTTCTTTCTTTGTCAGCGTAATCAAAGCTGCACGATGGTCCGGATACACCTTCATCTGCGACAGCACATGTCCCATGAGACGCAAGCGGCTCTCGGAATAAGTATTATATACCTTCCGGTAAATATCATCCTTATCAATGCCTTTTGACAATAACTCACTGATTATAAAGTATATTTCACGATTATTGGAGTTGTAGGTGAAACCACCCGTATCGGTCATCATACCGGTATAGATACACTCCGCCCCCGACTTCGTGATATCATCGAAATATCCCATACGGCAAATCAAACGGAAAACAAGCTCCGAAGTGGAAGATATTTCGGGATGGGAAATGATAATTCTGCAGAAGTCTTCCGGGTTCAAATGATGATCGATCAGAATCTTGCGCGCCGGAGACGCCAATACGGCCTCAGCCATAGCATCAATACGGCTGATAGCATTGAAATCCAGACAACATATCACGTCCGCTTCCGCTATCAACTTATCGGCAAACTCTTTATAACGATCATACAAAAGTATGTCTTTACTACCGGGCATCCAACGCAAGAAATCAGGGAAAGCATTGGGGACAATGATGTTCACATCCTTGTCCTGCGTATTGAGGAAATGCCATAATCCCAAAGAGGAACCGATTGCATCTCCATCGGGGCCCACATGAGCAACAATTACAATTTTATCCGCACGCTCCATCCACTTGGCAAAGTGGTCTATCTTAGATTGCTCTATTACTTTTGTCAACATATAGTTTATCTGCTACTTTACGATTTTACGTTCAGAACAAACGGAAAAGTTCCGATTATCCATAACAATTGGAAAGGCAAAAGTACGAAAAAGTTTATGATTTATAATAATATGCGGACAGAACCTTTTTCCGAAAGAAGAAGATAAGGAATTCCCAAACTGATGCAATCATCAATCAGCCTGTTCCGATAATAACCGGAAAGAGATGAATCGGCCACTACCGTACCCACGTCAAATAAAGAAACAAACTCTCTTATGCTTCCTTTATATCCTTGGGACACATGCAGATAGTCAATGGTGACTGTTGCACCGGACACTTTATTGCGCCAACGGTCATCGCACAGCAAACAGATGCGTTTTCCGGCATAAAAGACTATCCGGTTACGAACGGAAATATCCGGAGCCGAATAATCCCCTGCAATAACGGCAGGGCACTCCAGATGCAGGCGATTCCAATAGGGAGAAAGTGCACGCTGCAAATAGGACGTATCGGACAAGCTGTCGGCGCAGACCAGCCATGAACGGGAATTATCCGCCAGGCAATGTACGGAAGGACATCCGCGGACATTATAAAAAACAATACTGCGTCGGGGAGCATCCGCTACGAATGAATACGAATGATAAGCAGCGCCAAGCAGCAAGCCTGACAAAGCAATGTAAACATTCAGCGCCGTACGCCTTGCCCAAACGCGGCAGACCAGCAACAGGCAAAAATAAAACAGAACGACGTCCCACATATCAACCCAAACATGATCAATAGAAGCCCAAGGGAGTTGCTCGATCCAACGGAGCGACAGATTCTGCACCCGAACCAATCCTTCCACCATATCCGCAACAACTTGTTGCAAACCGGGAAAAGGAGTCAGTACAAGCAGTACGACAGCTGCATATACAATCAATGACACCAACGGGATCACCCAAAGGTTAGTCAAAAGAAAATGAGTAGAGAATCGAGAGAAATAGAACATAACCAAAGGCGCCGTCCCTACCTGAGCAGCAACAGAAACAGTTGCCAGCCCCCATATTTTCCGTAGAACCGTATTCTTGACCGACACCAATCCGTACAGTCCGGGTTGCAGAAGCAAGATTGCCGCAACAGCCGAAAAAGACAGTTGAAAACCTACATCAAACAACCATACGGGCTTGAACAACAACATCAGAAAAGCCGTAGCCCCCAATGTGTTCAAAGCCATCTTGCCGCAAGCTGAAAAAAGAGTGGAGAGCAACCAAAACGAACACATGATAACGGCACGTATCACAGAAGGAGACAACCCCGTAAGGAAGGCAAATCCCCATAAGAATACGATTACCATTAACAGCAGAAGTGGTTTCAAGCCCCGCCATCTGTTCCACAATGGAGAAAGGAAAAACAGCAGCAAGGCGGAAATGAAGCCAATATGCAGTCCGGAAAGCGCCAGTACATGACTGGCTCCGGCAACCGAGTAGGTTTCAATTATATGCTCACTCAATTCCTCCTTATCGCCCACTGTCAGTGCAGAAAGTACGGCCAGTTCATCTCCTTGCAAACCCATATCCCGATATAAACCGGCTACCATGTCCCGACAGTCCAAAGCCTGTTGACGAAAAGTAGAAGAGCTGTCACAACCAATCACCCGCCATCGCCCGGCATGCACATAAGCAGTTCCGCACACTCCCTTCCGAAGCAAATAGCGGGCATAATCAAACTCATCCGGATTTCCATTGCTTACCGGTGCAGACAAACGAGTACGTACCAGCAGCTCGTCCCCTCTCTTCAGGGAATCCGCCGCCGAATCTTTAGGAAAATAGAATAAGAAGACCTTTTCAGAAGAAGTGTGCAAAAGTGTATCGTCCCGCACTTCTCCTTTCAAGACTGCACGAAACAAAATGCTGTTTGCCTTGATTTCAGGCTTCGCAGCAAGAGAAACCTGATAGACGGAAAGGGTTTCCGTATCCGGAAACTGGTATTCAGCCTGTTTTAACTGCAAGCTGACTAAAGCCCCTCCCAAGACAAAAAGAGAAAAGAACACGACAACTCCATAAAACCGGCAAAGGACATAATACCTCCGGCTAAGGATATACGCCCCTATCAACAATAAAGCTCCTGCCACCCACAAGCCGACAGGTAATATATAAGGATATTTGTCCCCATATACTATTCCACCCGCCAACGGCATCAGGAGTCGCAGGAAAGGATGCCGCTGTAAGCTGTCTGTTATCAATAAATATTACAGATTTCTCAAAGCATGGATCGCTTCTACCGGGTCGGGAGCAGAGAAAATTGCATTACCGGCCACCAAAACATCAGCTCCGGCCGCTACCAGACGGGCGCCGGTCTCCAAGTTTACACCTCCGTCAACCTCTATCAGAGCTTCCGAACCGGTCACCGTTATCAATTCACGCAATTCACGTACCTTATCAATGGTATGCTCAATAAACTTCTGACCGCCAAATCCCGGATTCACACTCATCACCAACACCATATAGACATCATTTATGATATCTCTTAACATAGCCACCGGAGTAGCCGGGTTGATAGTAACCGCAGGCAACATTCCCGCTTCACGAATCTGCTGCACCACCCGGTGAAGATGCGGGCAGGCCTCATAGTGTACATTCATTATACGCGCACCCAAAGCCTTTACTTCAGGAATGAACTTCTCCGGCTGTACTATCATCAGATGTACATCCAACGGCTTTTCCGCCAGCTTTGCCACATATTTCAGCACAGGGAAGCCGAAAGATATGTTGGGCACAAACACACCGTCCATAATGTCGATGTGCACCCAGCCGGCTTCACTACCGTTAATCATTTCAATATCATTTGCCAAATATGCAAAGTTGGCAGACAGTATGGAAGGCGATATTATAGGTTTCATAACAGTTATACTCTATCAGGTTACATGAATTACAACAAACAAATATAGCGAAAAGATTTCAGATAAGTAATTAACGCACCTTGTAATCTTCGGTCAATTTAAAGCCACGCAACAGTTCGTCGGTTTTCAGCCGTTTCTTGCCGGGAAGCTGCAATGCACGCACACTAATCCAGCCGTCCGTACCGGATATGCGGATGTATGTCTTACCGTCGGTCTGCAAAGTTCCCGGAGAAAACCGATGCGGCTGTTCCATTTTCTCCGTCTCAAAGATTTTCAGTACCACCACCGTTCCGTCCGGTTGCACCAGTTCCGTCCATGCAGCCGGGTAAGGAGACAAACCGCGGATAAAATCATAAATCCGTTTGACAGGCATGTTCCAATCAATACGGCAAGTGTCCTTGAATATTTTGGGAGCCGGACGCAACTCGCCCACTACCGCCATTTCCTCCTGCGGAACAGGTTTCACCTTACCGGCAATAATGGCATCCACCGTCTCCACAACCAAACGACCGCCAAGCATCATCAACTTATCATGCACAATACCCACATTGTCCGTATCGGCAATCGGCACGCGCACCTGCTGAATGACCTCGCCCGTATCTATTTCATGCTTCAAGAAAAAAGTAGTGATACCCGTTTCCGTATCACCATTGATCACCGCCCAATTGATAGGTGCAGCCCCCCGGTACTGCGGCAACAACGAAGCATGCAAATTGAAAGTCCCCAGCCGCGGCATATTCCATACCACCTCCGGCAACATCCTGAAAGCGACCACAATCTGCAAATCCGCATTCAAGGCACGCAAAGCCTCAACAAAGGTTTCATCCTTCAGTTTCTCCGGCTGGAGAAGCGGCAGGCCATGCTCCAGTGCATATTGTTTCACCGGGGAAAATTGTACCTTATGCCCACGTCCTGCCGGTTTGTCGGGCATGGTAATCACTCCTGCTATATTATATCCTCCTTCTACGAGACAACGCAAAGGTTCCACCGCAAACTCAGGAGTACCCATATATACAATCCGCAAATCTTCTTTTCTCATAACCATCTCTTTATTAATCTTCTGAAAAATGCACCAGTACCTGACGGTACGAATTGAATATCTTTGACTTGGAAACGAATCCGAGATATTTGCCTTCCGTATCCACTACCGGCAAGTTCCACACTTTCGTATCATCGAAAGTACGCATCACCTGCTCCATGCTGTCCGTATCATAAAGACGTGCCGGAACAGAAGTCATCAGCTTACCTACCGTAAAGCGATGATACAATTCCTGCCGGAACATGATATTTCGTATATCGTCCAGCAAGACGATACCTATCAGTTTATCTTCCTTGTCCGTCACCGGAAAAATATTACGGTGCGAAGCGGAGATCGCTTTCACCAATTCGGCAAGATCCATTTCCGGATGTACCGCCACAAAGTCTTTCTCCACCACGTTTTCCATTTTCATCAGTGTCAACACCGCCTTATCCTTATGGTGCGTCAGCAACTCTCCTTTCTTTGCCAGACGCATAGAGTAGATGCTATGTGGTTCGAAAACAATAATCGTCAGATAGGAACTGACCGCAACAATCATCAACGGAAGGAACAAATCGTAGCCTCCCGTCAGCTCGGCAATCAGAAATACTCCCGTCAACGGTGCATGCATGACACCACTCATCACCCCTGCCATGCCCAACAGTGCGAAATTCTTTTCGGGCAAGAAAGCGGTCATCTCAAAATCATTGCTAAAGTGGGAGAATACGAATCCGGCAATACATCCCAAGTACAGAGAAGGCGCAAAAATACCGCCGCAACCGCCACCGCCATTTGTCGCACTCGATGCGAATACCTTAAACAAGATTATCAGTATCAGATACAACAACAGCAATTGGCTATGTCCGTAGAAGAAGGAGTTGTTCATCACTGTATCCCACTCCACATTGCTGGTACCGTTCAACAGCAGTTCTATCGTGTCATAGCCTTCACCATAAAGCGGTGGGAAAAGGAATATCAGGATACTCAACATGGAACCGCCTACCAGCAGTTTCTTATAAGGGAGTTTCAATTTGCCGAACAACCCTTCCACCGAATTCATGGCACGAGTAAAGTAGAGGGAAACCAGTCCACAGAAAATTCCCAGCATAATCACATACGGAATACGCTCCAATTCAAAAGCCTGATCGAGATGAAACTTAAACATAGCTTCCGTACCTGTCACGATATATGAGACAGTTGCCGCCGTCACCGCCGAAATCAGCAGCGGAAGCAGTGAAGACATGGTCAAATCGATCATCAACACTTCCAGCGTAAACACAAGTCCCGCAATCGGAGCTTTAAAGATGCCCGCCACAGCGCCGGCAGCGCCACACCCCACCAACAACATAAGCGTGCGATGCTCCATCCTGAACAAACTTCCCAGATTGGAACCGATAGCCGAACCGGTGAGCACAATCGGTGCCTCTGCCCCGACCGAACCACCGAACCCGATTGTTATGGAACTGGCTATAATGGACGACCACGTATTATGCCGCTTGATGCGCCCTTGCCTACGGGATATGGCATACAGTATTTTGGTGACCCCATGACTGATATCATCTTTTACGACATAGCGCACAAACAGCCCTGCCAAAAAGATTCCTACCACCGGATATATCAGATACTGGTAATTAGCTTCCGTCGTATCAAAGTTCTCCGTAAGAAAATTCTGTATCCAGTGTATCAACACTTTCAATATCAATGCAGCAAATGCCGTAAAGATGCCAACCAAGAAACTAAGGAGCAGGATAAACCGTTTCTCCTTAATATTCCTCTCACGCCAAATGATAAAGCGCTGCAACCACCCTCTTTCTTCTCCAACCATCTTCTTTATTCGCGGATTATTTTAATCACACCACCCTTATCCAACTTTATTATGCTGGAGGGCTTCGGATTACTCATCTCTTCCTGACGATAGCCCACAATATAATCTACCGCCGACTTGACTTCCTCACTTATCTCACTGAAATTTCTCGGAGAGGGCTGCCCGCTTATATTAGCTGAGGTGGAAACAACAGCTTTGCGGAACTGTTGACAAAGGCGTTTCGAGAAATCCTCGTTTGTCACCCTGATGCCCACACTGCCGTCTTCCGCCAGCAAGTTTGCCGCCAGATTACGTGCACCCGAATAAATAATAGTCAACGGTTTGTCTGCCAAGTCTATCAAGTCCCACGCCACTTCCGGCACATCCTGAACGTAGAAATCCACTTTTACGGAAGAATCCACCAACACAAGCATCGCCTTGCTGTCCTGACGTTGCTTTATTTCATATACACGACGCACCGCATCTTCATTGGTAGCGTCACAACCGATTCCCCAAATGGTATCGGTGGGATATAAAATCACCCCGCCCTCCCGCATCACTTGGCAGGCTTTTTTAATGTCTTCTATCATTTCTTGATATATAAATACAGTGATTAATACGCAAAAGTAGTATTTTTTATTTTGCTATTACCTATCAAACACCTATTTAATTTAGAAAGGAGACAAAACCAACAAACAAACGGCCCCTCCCAACGGAGCAGGCCGCTTTCCATGAAACTAACCATTCATGCTGTGACTCAACGAGCTTTACGGCATGGAGGCGTTAAATTTAATCTTATAGGTTTTCACCAAACCCTTATAATCAAATTTCACAACAGCTGTCTTTGAGTTCGAATCGGCCTGTGTAATCGTTGTTTTCACACTCTTATCCGTTGCTGTAGCCGACACTTTCGGCAAGCCGGCTGCATTTGACGGAAGTTCATAAACCGTTTCGTACAGGTCATATCCCAAAACACCGTTGCTTTCAGTAGAACGTACGGGAGTTGCCGGCAACTCAATCTGTTTCCCATTAACAGCTATGTTCACTTCGGGAACAACCGGACGGGCTATATCTTTCTTTTTTGAGCTAAACCCTAAACCGATCAGATCAAAAAGTTCTTCTCCCCCTTCGCCTTCGGCAACAAGGAAAATGGCATGTTTCTTATCCAGGTGGTCGACGAACTTAGATACATCAACCGTAAACCGGGTTATCTCCTGTGCCGAATTACCCGGAACGCTTATCTCACCTATTTTTGTTCCTTTCCAAACCGCATTGCTCCATGGGCCATCCAACCATACGTTAACCTTGAACGCTTTTGATGTTTTCGGTGTGAGGAAAAGATTAAATGCGGTCTTATTCCCTTTTTGAGTCCCCTTAAACGCTTTCAAGCCCAACTTATCTTTATCCAAGCCGCCGAACCCGAAATATTTGTATCCTATTATATTACCATTCTTTACATTTGTGATGGATGCATGGTTATTCCAAATATCCCATGCATCTTGCTGAAGAGCTACATCGGAAAGATAACATGCAAATCCTGCCGAATAATATTGATAAGGATCAAGGCCGAAAATATGGAATCCTTCCGAAGTGACTTCTGCACCCTTATAT
This sequence comes from Bacteroides eggerthii, assembly GCF_025146565.1. NCBI lineage: Bacteria > Pseudomonadati > Bacteroidota > Bacteroidia > Bacteroidales > Bacteroidaceae > Bacteroides > Bacteroides eggerthii. The sequence continues at coordinate 74,861 of NZ_CP102258.1, forward strand.
TCGTTTCCCTGCGCATCCTTAGCTGTCCAAATGCCATCTTTTGCATACGGGTCATACCCCTTGATAGAGACTTTTCCTCCTTCCGACACAGCCTTTTCATCCCATTCCACATGGATCGGAGCCACCATTGCCTGGCGTGCATTTCCGAATCCCCGGGGTGGGCGGTGATAAAACACATACCACTGTCCGTTGATCTGCTCTATACTGCCATGGGTATTATGAGCGGCATTGCTTGTTTCCAAATGGGTGCCGTCCTGATTCAGCACCGGTGCGCGTGAATCCACCAATACTCCCCCGCTTTTCCAGGGGCCCAACGGTGAATCGCCATAGGCATAGCGCAAAGTGGAGTTGGTCATGCCCAGTCCATATTCGCGTCCGGAATATCCGCTGTAAATCGTGACATACTTATTCCCGATCTTACGGATGGAAGAAGCCTCAAAGAAGTTAAACGCTCCAAGATCTTCCCCCGGATAAATGTGCGGATATGAAATCGAATCGCGCACCATTCCGTTTCTGCGGCCTGCCGGCATAAAATATGGAATGACATCAGTGCCGGGACGTACGGAATACATTGTCTTTTGGTCCAACTGCGCTGCCAACGAACGTTGGAATCCCCAGTAGCCGTATGCCCTAAAACCGATTTCATAGTCAGGATCATCCGGATCCGTAACATATTCAATGTAAACAGAAGGGTCAAAACCCATGATACTTCCGGGCAAAGTCTTCGTTCCGTCGGCTGTCAGGTTGATAGGAGTGAAAGGTCCGTCGGGACGCTCTCCCTTAGCGACCATCGCTTCCCGGTGTCTGCCGCGGCTATGAGGATACAGATAATATTCCTTCTTACCGTCTTTTCTTCTCACCTCAACAAGATCGGGTGCATACATTACATCCCACTTCCCGCCTATCTGATACGTAAAAATCGGTCCTTCGTCACGCCAAGCGGACAAGTCCTCCACAGGTGCCGACCACATTCTTATATCAGCCCCGCAATAGCTCTTAAAGCGGACATCATGCGAACCGATGATATAAGCGCGGTATTTTCCCGGATTATCGGGATCTTCAAAAACGCGCGGCTCGCCATCAGGCAGATGTTCCCACAACGGCAGATACGGATTGCCCGTTCCCCGGTAAATGAAATTAGAGGTGTTTGCCCCCTCGTCATTAGCTACTGCTTTTGCCTCCGTGAGTCCGCATATAGCCAAAAATAAAAGCAATATTACCGATTTGTTTTTCATGATAATTAATAAGTATGTAAATATTATGTCGCAAATGTACGGCATTACCCCTTATCGGTTTAAGGATCATGTTACACATTTATTTCCCGTTGTTACATCATTCACTAAATATACTTAAAAACCGGCAAATAAACGCTTCTTTCCCATTTCATAGAAAGGAGAGCGGTATAGACAAACCTTTATCCGCACGCACAAATGACAAAAGCCCAAGCAGCTAATATTTTTTGGTTCCCACAGATATAATTACTCACAAAAAAGCTCTATCTTTGCTCAAAATTAGCAATATGCTTTTGTCGTCTTTTTAAGACATTGATTATTTCTATTTTCGCAAACGGCAAACTTTGCCTTTTGCACAACAGATATGACAAACAAGGTTTAAGAGAAAACAATGGAAGAAGAGATTAAATTTAACCACACATTACCCATACAACTGCGCTTTAACGACGTCGACAAATTCGGTCATGTCAACAATACCGTTTACTTCTCTTTCTACGATTTAGGCAAGACAGAATATTTTGCTTCCGTATGCCCGCACGTCGATTGGCAGAAAGACGGAATTGTCGTAGTCCATATAGAAGCTGATTTTCTTGCACAGATTTACGGTTCCGACCACATTGCCGTACAGACTGCTGTGACTAAGATCGGCACAAAGAGTTTCAATCTTGCGCAACGCGTTATTGATACAGAGACGCAGGAAGTGAAATGCACCTGCACCTCCGTCATGGTGACTTACGACCTTAGCAAACACGAATCCAAACCGCTGACGGAAGAATGGATTGAGGCTATCTGCAAATACGAAGGGCGAGATTTGCGCAAAAAATCATAACAGCGGAATCTTATCCCGGCGTAAACAGCAAATGATCGTCCGTACTGCGTTTTTCATCGAAAGCAAAGCCTTCCCATGAAAAGCCCCTCAAACCTTCGGGAGAATCCACACGCTCTTTAATTATATAGCGCACCATTTCTCCCCGGCACATCTTTGCATAAATGACAACGGTCTTCAGCCCACCATCTTTCCAAATCCGGAACTCAGGAGTGACAACCCGCACTTCCTTTTCCACCCGTTTCCAATCAAACAAATCTTTCATCTCGCCACTTGCCAGATTCACCAGCACACCTCCCTGACGCTTGATTTCCGCAATGAAACAGTCTGTCAACAGCGGTTTCCAATAATCGAACATGGACACTCCCCCTTTTTCGGGCAGACACACATCACCCTCCAGACGATAAGGCTTGATACCGTCCAACGGACGAAGCAAACCATAAAGAAAAGAAGTTATACGGAGATGTTCCTGCGCATAACGAAAATCATCGGCAGTAAAATCTTTCGGCAAAATACGTTTGAAGACAGCCCCCGTATACGCGCCGATTGCCGGCATGGGACGATTGTCTTCCGAGCAGAAGTCATGAAAACGCAGTCTGTTTTCCGCTGCAATCTTTGCGTTCACCCTCAAGATTTTTTCCAGTTCCGCAACAGGCATCTGCGACATTTCCAACACATTCCGCACAGCTTCCGCCTCAAAATGCGGAACCGTCATTTCGGGTACATCCAAAGAGCAACGCGATGCCATGGTTTTGGCACAAGAGATAAAAGTGAGCATAGGCATATTTATTTACTTCAGAACCTGTTGGGATTTCATCCGGCATTATCTTGAAAGCAAGTTTGGAGAAAAGTTCAGACAGGCTCTTAGACAATACAAAAATAAAAGGTTTTTGGGAGAGAATACACATCGTTAAGAATATTTTCTATATAATTCACGCCGATTTCAAGAGTTTTTCATACCTTTACAGCTTGTTGGAGAAATAGCATATAGCAAGCGGATAGCGAAAATCCCCTTTCATTCTCCGGCATTTTGCGATAGAAAAAGAAAAAATAATATATAAAATGACTCACAAATGGAATTATTTACCCATTACATCCGAACAGACAGAAGCAAGCCAACGACTGGCCCAAGAATTAGGGATTAGCCCGATACTTGGGGAATTGCTGGTGGAACGGGGAATAACGACAGCTGCTGCTGCCAAGAAGTTTTTCCGCCCGCAACTACCGGATTTGTACGACCCGTTCCTCATGAAGGATATGGACGTGGCCGTAGAACGCCTGAACAAGGCAATGGGAAAGAAAGAGCGTATTCTGGTTTATGGAGATTACGATGTGGACGGAACTACTGCCGTAGCGCTGGTCTACAAGTTCATTCAACAGTTCTATTCTAATATAGACTATTACATACCCGACCGCTACAATGAAGGGTATGGAGTTTCGACCAAAGGCGTGGACTATGCCACCGAAACCGGTGTAGGCCTGATTATAGTGCTGGACTGCGGCATCAAAGCCGTAGACGAAATAGCATACGCCAAAGAAAAAGGCATTGATTTCATCATCTGCGACCACCACGTGCCCGATGAAGTTCTCCCTCCCGCCGTAGCCATACTGAACGCCAAGCGCGAAGACAACACCTATCCCTACGAGCACCTCTCAGGTTGCGGAGTAGGTTTTAAATTCATGCAGGCATTCGCCATCAGCAACGGCATCGAGTTTCATCATCTGATACCTTTATTAGACCTGGTTGCAGTCAGCATAGCCTCGGACATTGTACCGATTATGGGAGAGAACCGCATCCTTGCCTATCATGGCTTGAAGCAACTCAACAGCAATCCGAGCGTGGGGTTGAAAGCCATTATCGACGTATGCGGGCTGGCGGAAAAAGAGATTACCGTCAGCGACATCGTATTCAAGATAGGTCCGCGAATCAACGCTTCGGGACGCATCCAAAACGGCAAGGAAGCAGTAGACCTGCTGACGGAGAAAGACTTCTTGCTTGCTTTGGAAAAGGCAGGACAAATCAACCAGTATAACGAAACCCGCAAAGATCTCGACAAAACCATGACCGAAGAGGCCAACCAGATTGTTGCCGGACTGGAAGGGCTTGCCGACCGCCGTTCCATCGTCCTGTACAACGAAGACTGGCACAAAGGAGTCATCGGTATCGTCGCTTCCCGTCTTACGGAGGTATATTACCGTCCCGCCGTAGTGCTGACGCGCACCGACGACATGGCAACCGGTTCGGCACGCTCTGTCTCCGGGTTCGATGTGTACAAAGCCATTGAATACTGCCGGGATTTACTGGAAAACTTCGGCGGTCACACCTATGCAGCCGGATTGTCCATGAAAGTGGAAAATGTTCCCGCTTTCACCCAACGTTTTGAAGAGTTCGTGTCCCGGCACATCCTGCCGGAGCAGACCAGCGCCGTAATCGACATCAATGCCGAGATTGATTTCCGGGACATCACCCCGAAATTCTGTAACGACCTGAAGAAGTTCAACCCGTTCGGCCCCGACAATACCAAACCTGTGTTCTGCACCCATAATGTCTACGACTACGGAACCAGCAAAGTGGTGGGACGCGACCAGGAGCACATCAAACTGGAATTGGTGGATAACAAATCGAACAACGTCATGAACGGCATTGCCTTCGGGCAAAGCTCCCACGTCCGCTACATCAAGACCAAGCGTTCGTTCGACATTTGCTATACCATTGAAGAAAACACCCACAAACGTGGAGAAGTGCAGTTGCAGATTGAAGATATAAAACCTAACTAAGCGTGAAAGGATGTGCCGGAAATCCGAACTGGCACATCCTCTTCATTTTTCAACTTTACAATCATGCCCGCTCAATCCGACAACTCCCAGCTTTCAACACTCAACGCCCAACTCTTGAAGCAGTACTGGGGATATGACAGCTTCCGGGGCATCCAAGAGGAGATCATCAACAGCATCAGCGAGAACAAAGACACATTGGGACTGATGCCTACCGGCGGCGGAAAGTCCATAACCTTTCAGGTTCCGGCACTTGCCAAAGACGGTCTGTGCCTCGTCATCACCCCCCTGATAGCCCTAATGAAAGACCAGGTCCAGAATCTGAGAAAGCGGGGAATCAAAGCACTCTCCATCTATTCCGGCATGAGCCGGCAAGACATCATCACCACCCTGGAGAACTGCATCTTCGGCAACTACAAATTCCTCTACATCTCCCCCGAACGGTTGGATACGGAGATCTTCCGCACCAAACTCCGGAAGATGAAGGTCAGCATGATTACGGTAGACGAAAGCCACTGCATCTCACAATGGGGATATGACTTTCGTCCCGCCTACCTGAAAATCGCAGAAATACGTGAATTGCTGCCGGACGTCCCCGTTCTGGCCCTGACCGCCACCGCCACCCCGGAAGTAGTGAAAGACATCCAGGCCCGCCTGCATTTCCGCCGGGAGAACGTTTTCCGCATGAGCTTTGAACGGAGCAACCTTGCCTACATTGTCCGCAAGACCGACAACAAGACCGGCGAACTGCTACACATCCTGCGCAGCATGCCCGGCAGTGCCATCGTGTACGTGCGCAACCGACGACGTACCAAAGAAATCACCGAACTGCTGAACAACGAAGACATAACAGCCGACTTCTACCATGCCGGACTGGACGATGCCACCAAAGACATCCGCCAGCACCGCTGGCAATCCGGCGGGAGCCGCGTCATGGTGGCCACCAACGCTTTCGGCATGGGAATAGACAAGCCGGACGTGCGCATCGTCATCCACATGGACTTGCCCGATTCCATAGAAGCCTACTTTCAGGAAGCCGGGAGGGCAGGGCGCGACGGACAAAAAGCCTATGCCGTCATTTTATATGCCAAGGCAGACAAGACCACGCTGCACAAGCGCATACCGGATACATTTCCTGAAAAAGAATATATCAAAGACGTGTACGAGCACCTTCAATACTACTACCAAATGGCAATGGGAGACGGCTTGGACTGCGTACGCGAATTCAACATCGAAGACTTCTGCCGCAAATTCAAGTATTTTCCCGTCCCGGTGGACAGCGCACTGAAAATCCTGACGCAAGCAGGATACCTGGAATATACCGGCGAACAGGACAACACCTCGCGCCTCCTCTTCACCATACAACGGGACGAACTTTACAGGCTGCGCGAAATGGGTGATGACATGGACAAGCTCATCCAAACCGTCCTCCGTTCCTACACAGGCGTATTCACAGACTACACCTACATCAACGAAGATTCACTTGCCATACGCACAGGGCTCACCCGCCGGCAAATCTACGAACAGCTGGTTCACCTCGCCAAACTGCGCATCGTGAGCTACATTCCCCGCAAAAAGACACCTTATATAATATACACGCGCGAACGGATAGAAGCACAACTCATCCACATCTCCCCGGAAATCTATGAAGAACGGAAAGCCCGTTATGAAACACGCATCAACGCCATGCTGGAGTATGTGACCAACGACACCCTATGCCGCAGCCGCATGCTGCTGGACTACTTCGGAGAGAAAAACGAACACAACTGCGGGCTATGCGACACCTGCATCGGTTTACGTAAACAAACGGCAACCTGCCAACCGGACAGAGAAGAACTTTATGAAAAGATCCATGAGATACTGTCCGGCGCCCCGCAAACTCCCGCCGGACTGCTCGAACAGCTTCCGATAGAAAAAGAGCTTTTGACCGAAGCATTACACCGGCTCTTGGATGAAGGGAAAATTATTGTCGTCGACGGAATACTGCAAATCAAAAAATAAATCATTATTTTTGTACGGTGCATTGACGACACATCAATTCTGTCAAACGATTAAACAACATAACTAAAACAACATCACAACCATGGGATTCTTTAAATCTTTTTTCTCCGGCAAACCGGCAAACCCGGAAGAGGAAAAACAAAAAAATAATCAGAAAAACTTCGAGATATTCAAGTACGACGGTATGCGCGCCCAACGCATGGGACGCGCCGACTATGCCATAAAGTGCTTCACCGAAGCCCTGGCGCTGCAAGAGGACTTTGAGACAATGGGGTATCTCGCACAGGTGTATATCCAGTCCAACGAGCTGGACGAAGCGCACCAACTGCTGGAGCGCATGATCCGGATAGAACCGGAACACACCTCCACCCTACTGACCCTTGCCAATGTCTGCTACATGCAAGAAGACTACACTGCCATGGCAGAAGCCGCCCAAAAAGCCATTGCCATTGAAGAAGGCAACGCCATGGCGCACTATCTGCTGGGCAAAGCCGGCAACGGGCAAAACAACGGCATCATGTGCATCGCCCATCTCACAAAAGCCATCGTGCTGAAAGACGACTTTACCGAAGCCCGTCTTCTGCGTGCCGAAGCCCTGACGAAGATGCACCAATACAAAGAAGCGATGGAAGACATCGACGCCATACTCGCCCAAGACCCGGACGACGAAAGCGCCATACTGCTCCGCGGAAAAATAAAAGAAGCAACCGGCACCGAGGGCGAAGCGGAAGCCGACTATCTCCATATCACAGAGCTGAACCCCTTCAACGAACAGGCGTTCCTCTATCTGGGGCAACTGTACATCAGCCAGAAAAAGCTGACCGAAGCCATCGAACTGTTTGACGAAGCCATCGAACTGAACCCCAACTTTGCCCAAGCCTACCATGAGCGCGGCCGGGCCAAGCTGCTGAACGGTGACAAAGAAGGTTCTGTGGCAGACATGAAACGCGGGCTGGAGCTGAATCCCAAAGACATACAAGAATTCAACGGACAATATGCCAACCAACCCGGCAATAATACGACAAATATATTAGGGTTATAGGGAAGTTTTCTATAAATTGACGCAAATATCAAAAAAAACATCGTTTTTTATTTGCATATAAAAGAAAAGTGTTACTTTTGTCGCGTAATTCAAAACGAAAAGCAAGAATGAAATCATTTACTTATGCATATTACTTCTTTTTTTACTTTTACTTTAGCCAGAAAGTAGAGCGGGAGTTTGTATGTATCAAGTGACAGTGATGCTTAAGGACTGAATAGAGAACTAAGTAATATATAGAATCCCGCTCCATTGTATGGAAGCGGGATTTTTTTATAGCATAAACCAAGAAAAAAGATAGTCAGGAATGAAAAAGGTAGCCATTCAAGGAACATTAGGTTCGTATCACGACATTGCCGCACACAAGTACTTCGAAGGAGAGGAAATACAGCTGATCTGCTGCGCCAACTTCGAAGATGTGTTTGCCGCTGTCAAGAAAGACAGCCAGACCATAGGTATGCTGGCAATCGAAAATACGATTGCAGGCAGCTTGCTGCACAACAACGAACTGCTCCGCCAAAGCGGTGCACAGATTGTGGGCGAATACAAGTTGCGCATCTCCCACAGCTTCGTTTGCCTGCCCGAAGAAGACTGGGACGACATTACGGAAGTGAACTCCCACCCCATCGCCCTGATGCAATGCCGCGAGTTCCTCGGACAGCATCCCCACATCAAAGTGGTGGAAGGCGAAGACACCGCCCTCAGTGCGGAGATCATCAAAAAAGAGAACCTGAGAGGACATGCCGCCATCTGCTCCAAAGCCGCTGCCGAACGCTATGGCATGAAAGTGTTGCAGGAAGGCATCGAAACAAACAAGCACAACTTCACCCGCTTTCTGGTTGTGGCCGATCCCTGGCAAGTGGACGAGTTGAACCGCCACCGCAACAAAGAGGTCAACAAGGCAAGCATGGTATTCACACTTCCGCATACGGAAGGAAGCCTCTCGCAGGTATTGTCCATTCTGTCTTTCTACCGCATCAACCTGACAAAGATACAATCACTTCCCATCATCGGACGCGAATGGGAATACCAATTCTACGTAGACGTAGTTTTCGACAATGTACTGAAGTATAAACAGTCCATCGTGGCTATCACCCCACTGACCAAAGAACTTAAAATATTAGGAGAATATGAAGATGGAAAATCAAATATCTAAAATAAAGCCCGCCGACCGGCTGGCAAGCGTAAGCGAATACTACTTCTCCAAGAAACTGAAAGAAGTGGCCCGGATGAACGCCGAAGGCAAGGATGTCATCAGCCTGGGCATCGGCAGCCCCGACATGCCGCCTTCGGAGAATACGATACAGACACTTTGCGATGCGGCACGCAACCCCGACGGGCATGGCTACCAGCCCTATGTAGGCATTCCCGAACTGCGCCGCAGCTTTGCCGGCTGGTACAGAAAATGGTACGGCGTGGAGCTGGACTCCAATACGGAGATACAGCCGCTCATCGGTTCCAAAGAAGGTATCCTGCACGTCACACTGGCTTTCGTCAACCCCGGCGAGCAGGTGCTGGTTCCCAACCCCGGCTATCCCACCTATACGTCATTGAGCAAAATATTGGGGGCCGAAGTCATCAACTACAACCTGAAAGAAGAAAACGGCTGGATGCCCGACTTCGACGAACTGGAGAAGATGGATATGAGCCGCGTCAAACTGATGTGGACCAACTATCCCAACATGCCCACAGGAGCAAACGCAACGCCGGAACTTTACCGGAAACTGGTGGACTTTGCACGCCGCAAGGACATTGTCATCGTCAACGACAACCCGTACAGCTTCATCCTGAACGAACACCCCCTCAGCATCCTCAGTGTGCCGGGCGCAAAGGAATGCTGCATCGAGTTCAACTCCATGAGCAAAAGCCACAATATGCCGGGCTGGCGCATCGGCATGCTCGCCTCCAATGCCGACTTCGTCCAATGGATACTGAAAGTGAAGAGCAACATAGACAGCGGCATGTTCCGCGCCATGCAACTGGCCGCCGCCACTGCCCTCGAAGCCGGTGAAGAATGGTACGAAGGCAACAACAGGAACTATCGCGGACGCCGCCGGCTGGCAGGCGAGATTATGCACGAGCTGGGATGCACCTACGACGAAAACCAAGTGGGCATGTTCCTTTGGGGAAAGATTCCCGACAGCTACGCCGATGTAGAGGAACTGACCGAACGCGTATTGCATGAAGCCCGCGTGTTCATCACTCCGGGATTCATCTTCGGCAGCAATGGCAGGAGATACATCCGCATCTCGCTTTGCTGCAAGGACGGCAAGCTGGCAGAAGCGTTGAAGCGCATCAAGGAGATGAAGTAATATCTTTACAGAAGGTCTCTGTCCGGATAAAGGCGGTATCCGTTTTACTAAAACAGACCCGGAGATTTACTAAAACTCCGGCAAAGATTTACTAAAACGTCCGTCCCGTTTTAGTAAATTCCGCAACCGGGCTCAGGAAGGACTCTTCACTGGGAGAAGAAAGACCGAGAAACATTTATACAGAAAGAATATAATTAAACAAATCAAGAATATGGAACTTCAATTAGAATCTATTTTATTGCCGGGCATCGAGGAGAAACGTCCCTTAGTCATTGCCGGCCCATGCAGTGCCGAGACAGAAGAACAAGTAATGGACACAGCCAAGCAATTGTCTGCTAAAGGAATGAAGATATTCCGCGCAGGAATCTGGAAACCCCGCACCAAACCGGGCGGCTTCGAAGGCATCGGCGTAGAAGGCTTGTCCTGGCTCAAAGAAGTGAAAAAGGAAACAGGCATGTACGTATCCACCGAAGTGGCCACTGCCAAACACGTATATGAATGTCTGAAAGCCGGAATAGACATACTCTGGGTGGGTGCCCGCACCACCGCCAATCCCTTTGCCGTACAGGAAATAGCCGATGCCCTGAAAGGCGTGGACATTCCGGTATTGGTGAAGAACCCTGTAAATCCCGACCTGGAACTGTGGATCGGCGCTTTGGAACGTATCAACAACGCCGGACTGAAGCGTCTGGGAGCCATTCACCGCGGCTTCAGCAGCTACGACAAAAAGCTCTACCGCAACCTGCCCCAATGGCACATCCCCATTGAATTGCGCCGCCGCATCCCCAACCTGCCCATCATCTGCGACCCAAGCCACATCGGCGGAAAGCGCGAACTGGTTGCACCCCTCTGCCAGCAGGCAATGGACTTAGGATTCAACGGGCTGATTGTGGAGAGCCACTGCAATCCGGACTGCGCATGGAGCGATGCCGCCCAGCAAGTCACACCGGATGTGCTGGATTACATCCTCAACCTGCTCGTGATACGCAAGGACACGCAAAGCACCGAAAACCTCAGCGAATTGCGCAAGCAGATTGACGAATGCGACAACAACCTCATTCAGGAATTAGCCAAGAGGATGCGTGTGGCACGCGAAATCGGCACATACAAGAAAGAACACGATATGACGATTCTGCAAACAGGACGCTACAACGAAATCCTCGAAAAACGCGGTTCGCAAGGCGCACTCTGCGGCATGGATCCGGAGTTCATCAAGAAAGTTTTCGAGGCAATACACGAAGAGAGTGTGAGACAACAAATGGAGATAATCAACAAATGATGATTAATTTTTGAATTATGCGAATATTAATACTCGGAGCCGGCAAAATGGGCTCTTTCTTTACGGATACTTTAAGTTTTCAACACGAGACGGCAGTGTTTGACGTCAACCCGCACCAGTTGCGTTTTGTCTACAACACCTACCGTTTCACCACGCTGGAGGAAATCAAGGAATTTGAACCGGAGCTGGTAATCAATGCCGTTACGGTGAAATACACCCTTGAGGCCTTCCGCCAGGTGTTGCCTGTGCTACCCAAAGACTGCATCATCAGCGACATCGCTTCGGTAAAGACAAGCTTGAAGAAGTTCTATGAAGAAAGCGGTTTCCGTTATGTCTCGACACATCCCATGTTCGGACCCACATTTGCCAGCCTGAGCAATCTGAATACGGAAAATGCCATTATCATCAGCGAAGGAGACCATCTGGGAAAAATCTTCTTTAAGGATCTATACCAGACCATGAAACTCAATATCTTTGAGTACACCTTCGACGAACACGATGAGACGGTGGCATACTCCCTGTCCATTCCTTTCGTTTCGACCTTTGTGTTTGCAGCAGTCATGAAACATCAGGAAGCTCCGGGAACAACCTTCAAAAAGCACATGGCCATCGCCAAAGGTCTGCTGAGCGAGGACGACTACCTGCTTCAGGAAATCCTGTTCAATCCCCGCACCCCCGGACAGGTGGAGAACATCCGCCTGGAACTGAAACGGCTGTTGGAGATTATCACCAATAAGGATGCCGAAGGGATGAAGAAATACCTGACGAAAATCAGGGAAAAGATTAAATAAGCACTCTTGCCGGGGTTTTCCTTCAGGACAATACAGGGCTAATTTTAAACAGCCCTTTAATGAAGAACTATTTTTTTTTAGTTCTTCATTTTTTATAGGTAACTTTGTGTTCGAATTATGATAGACCAAGCCACCATAGACCGCATACTTGATGCCGCACAAATCGTTGATGTGGTATCGGACTTTGTCACCCTGCGAAAGCGCGGGGTGAACTATGTAGGTCTATGCCCGTTCCATGACGACAAAACACCGTCGTTCTACGTATCGCCTGCCAAAGGATTGTGCAAGTGCTTCGCCTGCGGAAAAGGCGGCAATGTCGTACACTTCATCATGGAGCACGAGCAGATGTCCTATCCCGAAGCCTTGAAATACCTTGCCAAAAAATACGGTATCGAAATCAAGGAACGGGAACTGTCCAACGAAGAAAAACTGGTTCAGGGCGAACGCGAAAGCCTCTTCATTGTCAATCAGTTTGCCCGCGATTATTTCCAGGATATCCTGCGCAACCACGTAGACGGCCGTAGCATCGGTATGGCCTACTTCCGCAACCGCGGTTTTCGCGACGACATCATCGAGAAATTCCAACTGGGCTATTGCACCGAAAGCCACGATGCCATGGCGCAAGAGGCGCTGAAAAAAGGATATAAGAAAGAATTCCTCATCAAGACCGGACTTTGCTACGAGACGGACGATCATCGCCTGCGCGACCGCTTTTGGGGACGTGTCATCTTCCCTGTGCACACGCTGTCGGGCAAGGTAGTGGCATTCGGAGGTCGTGTGCTTGCCAGCGCCACCAAAGGGGTGAAAGTAAAGTACGTCAACTCACCCGAATCGGAAATCTACCATAAGAGCAATGAGCTGTATGGCATCTACTTTGCCAAACAAGCCATTGTAAAGCAAGACCGTTGCTTCTTAGTGGAAGGTTATACGGACGTTATATCCATGCACCAGTCCGGCATAGAAAATGTAGTGGCTTCTTCGGGCACCGCACTGACACCGGGACAAATCCGTCTGATTCATCGCTTCACCAATAATATGACTGTGCTCTACGATGGTGATGCAGCCGGTATCAAGGCTTCTATCCGGGGAATTGACATGCTGTTGGAAGAAGGCATGAACATCAAAGTCTGTCTCCTGCCCGACGGTGACGACCCCGACTCTTTTGCCCGCAAGCACAACTCTACCGAGTTCCAGCAGTTCATACAAGAACATGAAACCGACTTTATCCGTTTCAAAACCAACCTGTTGCTGGAAGATGCCGGCAAAGACCCCATCAAGCGCGCCGAACTGATCGGCAACCTTGTACAAAGCATCTCGGTCATCCCCGAAGCGATTGTACGCGACGTTTACATCAAAGAATGCGCCCAACTGCTGCGCGTAGAAGACAAACTGCTGGTTTCGGAAGTTGCCAAGCGGCGTGAGATGCAAGCCGAAAAACGCGCCGAACAAACAGAACGTGAGCGCAGAAATGCGGTGAGGTCGGCAGAGGGTGCACCCAATACGCCAAAAGTTGAAGGTTCGAATCCCGCTACCCCGACAACAACAAACGGAACTGCATTACCCACCGGAGAAGCCGCCGGATATGACACGAATGCACCTTTTCCACCGGAAGACAATTATATTTCCTTCATCCCGCAAGAGGGAAAAGAAGGGCAAGAGTTCTATAAATACGAACGGTTGATTCTCCAGATGATTGTGCGCTATGGTGAAAAGATTATGTGTAACGCCACCAATGACGAGGGACAGGAAGTCCCTATCAGTGTGATTGAATACGTCATCAACGACCTGAAAGAGGACGAACTGTCATTCCATAACCCGCTGCACCGCCAGATACTGACGGAAGCCGCCGTCCATATACATGACGAGGGCTTCACTGCCGAACGCTATTTTCTGGCACATCCTGAGGCAGCTATCAGCAAACTAAGTGTGGAACTCATCAGCAACCGCTATCAACTGAGCAAGTACCATTCAAAAAGCCAGAAGATAGTAACGGACGAGGAACGTCTTTATGAACTGGTCCCGGCATTAATGATTAATTTCAAATATGCCATCGTCAGCGAAGAGTTGAAGCACATGATGTCCGCCTTGCAAGACCCCGCCGTAGCCAACAACGAAGAGAAATGCAATGCTATCATGAAGCGTTACAGCGAAATGCGTGAAGTGCAAAGAATTATGGCAAAACGATTGGGAGACCGGGTGGTGCTCCCCTGACAATTATGAATTATGACGGATAAGGTTCATGAACTCCTCGCGCGTTTTAGCCTGATTGAAAGCTCCCGTAAAGTCGGACGTAGTAGTTATTGAATTCTGTTTTTCCACACCGCGCATTTGCATGCACATGTGTTTGGCCTCTACCACCACCATCACGCCCAAAGGATTCAGTGTTTCCTGAATACATTCTTTTATCTGCAGCGTCATGCGTTCCTGCACTTGCAGGCGGTGAGAGAAAATATCCACCACGCGGGCAATCTTGCTTAAGCCGGTAATATAGCCATTGGGAATATAGGCCACGTGCGCTTTTCCATAGAATGGCAGCATGTGGTGTTCGCAGAGAGAAAAGAAATCAATGTCTTTCACAATCACCATCTGATTATAATCTTCCTTGAATTTTGCGGAACGGAGCACTTCGTGCGGATCCATGGAATAGCCCTTAGTCAGCGTCAGCATAGCTTTTGCCACTCGTTCCGGGGTTTTCAGCAAGCCCTCGCGTTCGGGGTCTTCACCCAACAAAGTCAATATACGGTGATAATGTTCTTTCAGTTCGTCCAATGAAGGAGATACGATTTCTTCTTTTCCTAACATGCGAAGATTTATGATTTATGAGTTATGAATTATAGAGGAATGTTGATCTGGTCTTTCACAATTGACACTTCCTTAAAGACACCGGTTGCACGCAGCTGGCGCATCATGGCATCCGCTTCCTCAATGCTTCGGAAGTCACCCGCACGACACAACCAGCGGGGCGGATTGAAAGATGTATAAACGGGAAGATCAGGAAAACGCTCTTTTATATCGGAAGCTACCGAATAGGCTTCGTTCTTGGCCTGACGGGTATTATTACCGGCATACACCTGTACGCGATAACCCGAACTCTTAATCACCTTCTGGTCTTCCGAACCGGTAGGAATATACTCTGAACCTATCAGCGCTTCAATGCGGGCATCCTGATGAATGGATACCTTGCCTTGTCCCGGTACATTACGCTCCAAACTCTTTACGATGTTATTCTGCGCTACGGATACAAGGGTAAAAGAAAAACATGCAATTAAAAGCAAACCAAGTTTCTTCATAAAAGGGTGTCTTTATACAGTTTTAAAAAACAGATTTTAAATCCTTGAAGCTGAGAACCGAATGGTCCACACCAAGGTTTAAGCATCAAGAGTTGGAAGTTGGCTGCATCATATCGGATGCAACAACCTCCAACTCTCTGTTATTTATTAATTGAACGCGTCAATGATACCCTTGAAGTCGGCAACTTTCAGAGCAGCACCACCAATCAGGCCACCGTCCACATCAGGATTTGCAAACAATTCCTTTGCATTGGAAGGCTTGCAGCTACCACCATAAAGGATAGAGCAGTTTTCTGCGATTTCCTTACCATACTTTGCTTCAACGGCAGAACGGATGAATGCATGGATTTCCTGTGCCTGTGCCGGAGTAGCAGTCTTACCGGTGCCAATGGCCCAAACCGGTTCGTATGCCAAGATAATCTTAGAAAAATCTTCAGCAGACAAAGAGAATACAGATGCCAACTGGGCGGCAACCACTTCATTCTGCTTGTTAGCTTCGCGTTCTTCCAAAACCTCACCGATACAGAAAATCGGAGTCAGTCCGTTGGCCAAAGCCAGTTTCACCTTTTCTTCCAGGATTTCCACTGTTTCACCGTAATAAGCGCGACGTTCAGAGTGGCCGAGGATTACATACTTGGCACCGGTTGAAGCAACCATAGCTGCCGATACCTCACCGGTATATGCACCTGATTCCTTATCTGCACAGTTTTCTGCACCTACACCGATCTTAGCGGCATCCACCAGCGGAGTAACAGATGCAAGGTGAATAAACGGGGTACAGATAACTACATCACAATTAGGCTTTTCGTTAGCCAACGCTTCATTCAGTTCTTTTGCAAGAGCAATACCCTCTTGAAGGGTCTTGTTCATTTTCCAGTTTCCTGCAACAATGTTCTTTCTCATTTTGTTTTAATTATTAAAAGGGTTAATGTATGTTTTTAGTTATTGGCGGTTAATGACTGGTGATTTGCACAGCCTCTCAGCATAATAGCGCAACTCACATTATCAACAAATCATTAATCACTCTTATTCTTTTTCTCCCTGCGTTTGATTACCAGAATATCTACACCGAGAACCAGCATCAAAGGTACGATAAACCATAATAACACGTAACCGATAGTATGCAAATTGTTTTCCTGTTTTTGCTGTCCCAATTCCAGCTTGTCCAGACTATCGTTCAGTACATATTCATCGGGAAATTGGCTATCGCTCCATTTATTCAGAATTGTGCCGTCTTTTATCAGCAGCAAACCGGGGTTGGAACGTATAATCGTCTTCAGCGTAATATCATCCATCTGGCAGAATGGGTATTCCGCACCGGTTCTGTCACGCCATGCTTCAATTTCCTCATCCGGCGAAGAGGTCAGTGCATAAAAGCCATAACCATGTTCTATGCTGTAATCATAGATTTCATTGATCAAATCAATATTGCTGTCATCCGCTTCCTCTGTCCG
This sequence comes from Bacteroides eggerthii, assembly GCF_025146565.1. Classification (NCBI taxonomy): domain Bacteria; kingdom Pseudomonadati; phylum Bacteroidota; class Bacteroidia; order Bacteroidales; family Bacteroidaceae; genus Bacteroides; species Bacteroides eggerthii. The sequence continues at coordinate 91,860 of NZ_CP102258.1, forward strand.
ATGAGCTACCAACAGGAAAGTATATCCTTTATCCGTCAACACACTATCGGTTATATCTTCTCCCGTACTCAAACTTATCATGGAAAAGTCGTGAATGGGCGGTTCATAGCCTTTTTCCTTCAATACGGTACGCGTTTCAACAAAAGTCCACGTGCTGTCCGGATAATTATCCAATGTGAATTCCTGCTGCCTGCCGTCTTTTTCCAAGACAAAACGACTTTCAAAAACACTCGGCTTCGCACCTTCGGGTATCTCCATACCCGCTTTTATATTCACGCCAATCTTATAGGGCCTGAAATCCAGCACCGGCAAATACTCCAAGCAATAAAAAGAGAGTGCAAAGACAAACAATATGGTATATAAAGACACCATCCACTCCATTTTCAAAGTGATAAAACGGATAATGAGTTTCCGCTCTTTGAATACGATTACAGCCGCAATCAGCAATATGATGTTTTTCCCGAATGTCTGCCAGTTCGTCAATACCCAGGCATCGCCAAAGCATCCGCAGTCGGATACGGGATTTGCCAAAGCAAGGTAAAGAGTCAACGGAGTCATTACTCCCATAAGAAAGAGTGCCAATGTAGATGCAACCTTCCGGCGTACGCCAAAAAAGAGGAAAACGCCTACACAAAACTCTGCCGATGATAAAATTATGGCGAAAAGCAACGGCAGGTATGTAGGAAACCATGAAATCATACCGAATGCCGTCAGATAATCCTGAATCTTATAAAAAGAGCCGAGCGGATCGACAGCCTTCACAAATCCGGAGAAAATAAACAGCGCAGCCAATAAAAAACGGCAGGCATTGACCCAGACAAGCTTTATGATATGTTTTCTCTCAGTCTCCAAACTCCAACTTAATCAAACCAAAGACCGAATAATTAATCATGTCCATATAATTGGCATCAACACCTTCCGAAACCAACGTCTGACCGGACAGACTCTCAATTTGCTTCGTACGATAAATCTTCATCAGTATCAAGTCCGTATACGAACTGATACGCATGCTACGCCAAGCCTCATCATAATCATGGTTTTTGGCAAGCATCAGTTCCAGCGACTCTTTTGCATACTTATCATACAAGGCCATTGCCTCTTCATTCGTGATATCCGCCGCCTCGGCATAGCCCAATTCCAACTGTATCAAACCGATAATACCGTAATTGACAATGGCTATGAACTCCGAACGAATACCTTCGTCCACCAAAGTCACCCCTTTAGTTTCAATACTCCGAATACGATTGGCTTTAATAAATATCTGATCGGTTACGGAAGCCGGACGAAGAATACGCCATGCCGGACCGTAATCATGAAGTTTCTTAAAGAACAAATCACGACAAATAGCAATGACATGCTCAAATTGTTGCTTGGTATCTTTCATATCCTTACAAATAGACCGCAAAGTTAGGAATAATTAAAGAAAAAAGAAAAGAGGGCACTCTAAATTATATTAAAGTGCCCTCCTTATAGAGATTGTTTACGTTTAGAGAGTATTTTCGTTTTTTATGAACAACGCAACACCTGTCCCGGACGAAGAATAGTCTTCCGGGTGATGCGGTTCAGCTTGCAAAGCTTGTCAATGCTCGTCCCCTGACGGGCTGCAATCTTAGACAAAGTATCACCTCTCTTCACTTTATAGAACAAGCCTTCACCCGATGCCATGCTGCGAGCCGTACCGGAAGTACCTTTTGTCTTACGGAAAGTATAAGAGTCGGCAACAATATCTTGCTTTTCAAAATCGAACATTAATGCAGGATTGATAGGAATTCCCAAGAAACGGGTTTCAAAATGCAGGTGCGAACCGGTAGAACGTCCGGTGTTACCTCCAAGTGCAATCGGCTCTCCTGCCTTTACCAACTGGTTTATATCAACCAACTGTTTCGACAAGTGTCCGTACACTGTTTCCAAACCGTTATCATGGCGAATAACGACATATTTTCCATATCCGCGGCGCCCCTGATTCTTGACGATACGCACCTTGCCGTCAAAAGCTGCGCGAATGGTATCGCCTACATACACCTTGATATCCAGGCCATAGTGCGCTCTTCTTCTGCGAGGACGGTAACCGAATACATCAGTGATACGGGTATGTTCAGTAGGCATACAGAAACTTTTCAAATCAAATGTATAACTTTCCGGCACAATAGCGTTGCCATAAGCCTGCACCAATTCATTGTTCCAGCTTGGATACAAATCCAGTCCCGGATACAAAGCCTGTTCCGCACGAATCTGTTTCTGCAAAGCCAATGAATCCACACTTTTGAGTTTTCTATCAACAGGAGCTTGACGGGCAATCAGATCCTGAGAGAAAGAGTTCAGGCTGACCATTGCCGCTGCCGCTAATAAAGCCGTTCTAATCCAATTAAAATTCATTCCGTTTCGTCATTCATTTTGATATCCGTAGAGCATATCCGGCGCATCAACCACACCTAATTCTTATGCGAATATCCAGATTATTTTCAAAAATTCTTCCAAAGGTAACATTTCTCTCCGAAAAGGCGTCTTTCTCATTAACTATTTTTTTGAAGCAGGTGGATCAAAAAAGGAGAATAGCATTCTTCAAACCATTAATAATAAGAATATTACACCGCAAACATGTTTAACAACATAAAACCGCAAATAAAGCGTATGTTTAACCGTTTTTCAACTAATGGCCGCCCAATTGATGTTTGTTTTCCTCAAAGCCTTCAACTGCCGCCACAATATTTCATTTTCGGGAAGCTCACCATTCGGGTCTTTATCCACAATGGCTTCGGCAACTCCACGTACATACTGCAAAAGTTGTCCGTCGCGGGCTATATCCGCTATCTTCAAATCGAAAGCGATGCCGCTCTGTTGCGTCCCTTCCAAATCGCCAGGGCCACGCAGCTTTAAATCCGCCTCGGCTATTTCAAAACCGTCATTCGTACGCACCATTATTTCCAGACGCTTGCGGGTGTCCTCCGCCAATTTATATCCGGTGACCAAAATACAATAGGATTGTTCCGCACCACGCCCCACACGACCGCGGAGCTGGTGGAGCTGGGAGAGACCGAAACGCTCGGCGTTCTCTATTATCATCACCGAAGCGTTGGGCACATTCACGCCCACTTCAATTACCGTAGTAGCAACCATTATCTGTGCTTCACCAGAGACGAACAACTGCATCTGCGCATCCTTTTCCGCCGGTTTCATTTTTCCATGCACCTTACAAACCTTGCAATCGGGAAACTCTTCACAGATATGCAGGAAGCCTTCCTCCAAATTCTTAAGATCAATCTTCTCACTCTCCTTGATCAAAGGATAGACAATATAAACCTGCCGTCCTTCTTCAATCTGTTTGCGCACAGAACGATACAGGCTGACACGATGACTGTCAAACTGATGAATAGTAGCAATCGGCTTTCTTCCCGGCGGAAGTTCATCAATTACCGATACATCCAAATCACCATAGAGCGTCATTGCCAGCGTCCGCGGTATGGGAGTTGCCGTCATCACCAGTATGTGAGGCGGCTGCGTGCTTTTTGCCCATAAGCGGGCGCGCTGTGCCACTCCAAAGCGATGCTGCTCGTCGATCACGACCAAGCCCAACGATGCAAAATTCACCGTATCTTCAATCACCGCATGCGTACCGATAAGTATCTGTACATCCCCCGTCAGCAAACCGGAAAGAATGGCTTCCCGTCGTTTTCCCTTTATCGAACCGGTCAGCAGTTCAACCCGCACATCCATTCCATACAGCAGTTCACGAATTGTGTCGTAGTGCTGATTCGCCAATATCTCGGTAGGCGCCATCATGCACGCCTGATAACCGTTATCAAGTGCCATCAGCATGCTCATCAGGGCAACCAATGTTTTTCCACTCCCTACATCCCCCTGCAACAGACGGTTCATCTGCCTGCCCGAACCTAAATCCCGGCGTATCTCCTTCAGGACGCGTTTTTGGGCATTCGTCAACTCAAAAGGAAGGTTACGGGAATAAAAACCGTTGAACGTATCACCCACTTTCTCAAAGACATACCCTCGATATTTGCGTTGTCTGTCTTTGGCATAGCGCAGAATGTTCAACTGGACATAAAACAATTCTTCAAATTTCAGGCGGTACTCCGCTTTCCGCAGTACATCCGGACTGACCGGAAAATGGATATTCATCAAAGCCTCCGTCAGAGGCATCAGGTGGTGTTCTGCCAGCAAAGCGGGAGAAAGCGTTTCGGGCAAAGGTTCATCCAACTGCCGAACGATGTTTTTCATCATCTTCTCTATGGCATGCGAATTGAGCGAACTCCGCTTCATCTTCTCCGTCGTATTGTAATAGGGTTGCAGCCCCATAGCCGACAGTTTCAATTCGGAAGCCGGGTCGATATCCGGATGAGCTATATTTATCCTGCCATTAAAGACAGAAGGCTTGCCGAATACGATATATTCCTGATGGACCTTGTACTTCCCAATCAGATATTTGATGCCTTGAAACCAAATCAGGTCAACCACACCCGTTCCGTCCGAGAAATGGGCTATCAACCTTCTCTGTCGTCCTTCGCCCGCCGTTTCAAAACCCAGTATCTCGCCTTTCAACTGAATATACGGCATCGTCCCGTCAATCTCCTGAATGTAATAGATACGGCTACGGTCCACATATTTGTAAGGGAAGTAATACAACAGGTCGTGAAAGGAAAAGATGCCCAGTTCCTTATTAAGCACCGAAGCACGTTGCGGCCCGACGCCCGACAAATATTTTATGTCACGCGTAGTCAGATCGAACATGATTCCAAAAGGGCGGTAGCTATTTTTAAATCAAAAGGAGTTGTTATTTTAATATTTTCCCGGTTACCTTCTGTCAGATAAACAGACTTGCCCAATGCTTCAACAACCGAAGCATCGTCTGTGAAGTGCGAGGTATAAGGCTGTTCGTAAGCCTGTTTCAGCAAATCCGCATCAAACACCTGCGGAGTCTGCACCAGTTTATATTCGTCGCGGCTAACCGTCTCGCTTCCCTCCCCGACCAAATGGCGCACCGTCTCCACCACATCTGTCACAGGAACCACCGCCTGTTTTTCGGCAGCCAGCGAATAGCAACGGGCTATAACTTCCCGGGCCACAAAAGGGCGTACGCCGTCGTGCACCCCGACCAACCCCGGCGTTGTAACAAATGCCAGTCCGTTCTTCACCGAATGGAAGCGTGTTTCCCCACCGTTTGCAATATGATGAGGAATTAAAAAATGATGCTTCCTGCATAGCTCATTCCAGTAGGCCTGCTGGCTATACGGAAGCACCAGTATTATCCGTATCTCCGCATTGTAAGCATAAAAGGCTTCTATGGTACGCATCAGCACAGGCTTCCCCCCTATCGGAAGAAACTGCTTGGGAAGTTCACATCCCATGCGTAACCCTTTACCACCGGCAACAATCAGAGCATACTGAACCATTTTGTTTTTTTAATTTTGAATTACGAACGGTTCTTCATTCATAATTAAACAATCATCGCTTTTCTCAACTCAGCGACCTTATCCTTGCCTTGCAGCAGTTCCACCACAGCCAAAGCAAACTCCATTGCAGCGCCCGGGCCTTTGCCTGTGATGATATTACCGTCTTTTTCCACCATTGCCGCGGTGTATTCAGCACCTTCCAAAAAGTTATCAAAGCCCGGATAGCAAGTAGCTTTCCTGCCTTTCAGCAGTCCCAACTTGCCAAGCACCATAGGAGCGGCGCAAATGGCGGCAATAGGTTTGTTTTCTTCCGCGAAACGTACAATCAATTTCCGCAAATCATCACACTCTCCCAAAGTAGCCGCACCTGGCATACCGCCCGGAAGCACTATCAGATCGGCGTCGAAGAAATCACAGTTCACAATATTCTTATCGCACAGCACCGGTACGCCATGAGCACCCGTCACAATCTCGTCAGGAGTCACCGTAATCATCTCGACCTTCAATCCTGCACGTCTCATCACATCAACAGAAGTGAAAGCCTCTATCTCTTCAAATCCGTCTGCAAAAAACACATAAACTGTACCCATAAAAATATCTCCTCTTATTTTAAATTAAAATAATACGTAATCGTTCCTGTCTGGTTGTTCAAGCCACTTACCGTATTGAACCGCGCTTTCTTTGCCGCATCTTCCGCAGCCTTCCGCAAAGCGGGATTCACCGTATTGGTCTGTCGGTTGATGCTGGTTGCAATGACCTGTCCTGCCGGATTCACAGTAATGGTAACCACCACTTTCCCCTCATCCTGCACATTATATACAGGGCGTGGCAATCCGCCTTCCCCTATAGAACGTCCGCCAAGATTAAAAGTTCCATATCCCCCGGTTCCGGCAGTCGCTCCGGACGAAGAATTTCCGGTAGGGCTTCCTTGCACACCTTCCCCTTCCGTAGTGCCCTTACTTCCCATCTGCGCACCCTTGCCAAAGGCTCCCGCAACACGTTTGCGGGCAGCTTCCTCCGCAGCCTTCCGTTCACGTTCCGCTTTCTCGGCAGCCAGCTTTCTGGCCTCCTCTGCTTTTTCCGCTGCGGTCTTCTCCGGCTTCTTCGCTTCTTTCTTTTTTTCTTCAGCCTTAGGCTTTATGGCAACTGTTTCTTCCTCCTCCTGTGTCAGCATGTCCTGCTCCACCTCCTCCGGCATTTCCGGGGCGGTTTCTTCCGGCATCACATCCACTTCCACCAAAGAAGGATCGGCAGCTCCCCATGCATCGGGCACCTCACCCATCATCACAGGCACACCACCTTCCTCGGACTGTTCGGGCAACGTAAATCCCACCAGTATCAAAAGGGCAATGACAACCACGTGCACCAACAGCGCCCCTGCCAATCCTACGTATTTTCCTTTCTTCTTCCGATCCACTGTTTCGATTTACGATTTTAGCTGTTTATGACTGCGCTCACTTACCTTCGGGCGGACGTGTGGCCAGCACCATTTTGAAGTGATTCTCATTAGCGATATTCAGCACTTTCACTATTTCCCGGTAGGGAACTGATTCATCGGCATACAAAGCCACATACATTTCGGGTTCTTTCGCCGCACACGATTGCAGGAAAGGTGTCAGTCTGTCCAAAGTCAAGGCTTGCTCCTTGTCATTGCCGAAAGCAGCATAATAATTCAAATCCTTGTCGATGATGACCCTTGTCAGCGGTTTGGCAGATGTCTGCTGTTTCCCCTGCGGAAGCAATACCTTGATTGCATTCGGTGATACTACCGTAGACGTTATCATGAAGAAAATCAACAGCAGAAATATAACATCCGTCATGGATGCCATACTGAAATTAGGCGATATTTTGGCTCTACGTTGTAACACTTTTCAATTACTAATTTACTTATTATTATTTAGCGGGTTCGTTCAGCAGGTCCATGAATGCCATTGTTTTGGATTCCATTTTATTGACCACGCCATCCACCAGAGTCACTAGATAGTTATAGGCAAACATGGCAATGATACCCACAATCAAGCCGCCTACCGTCGTAATCATAGCCTCGTATATACCGCCCGAAAGCAGTGTTATATCAATATTATTGCCGGCGTTCGCCATTTCAAAGAAGGCACGCACCATACCGGTCACCGTACCCAAGAACCCAATCATCGGTGCGCCACCGGAGATAGTGGCCATGATAGTCAATCCTTTCTCCAACTTTGCCACCTCAATATTACCGACATTCTCTATGGCTGCCTGTACATCGTTCATCGGGCGTCCCAAACGGCTGATGCCTTTTTCTATCATACGAGCAGAGGGCGTGTTGACACTACGGCAATAGGCAATGGCCGCCTTAATCTCGCCCCCCAGAATATAGTCCTTGATCTTATCCATGAACATCGGGTCTTCTTTGCCCGCCTTACGGATAACATAATTACGCTCAAACAGGATATAGAAGCAGACAACGGAGAGCACTCCGAGAACCACCATAATCCAACCGCCCTTGACAGCCATGCTCCACAGATTCATTTCATCGGGAGCAGCAACGGGAGTAAGTACCGGATTGGCACCGGCAATAGAATCGGCCAACGCCGGAGCCACTTGGGCTAATAATAACATAAGATTCATCAGCGGAGACAATTTTTATATTCCTGAATGGTGCGTTCCAATCCCAGATACAATGCATCGCTAATCAATGCATGACCGATAGAAACCTCATCCAGCCAGGGTATGTTTGTATAGAAATAATTCAGATTCTCCAGACTCAGGTCATGGCCGGCATTCAGTCCCAGTCCCAAGCTTCGTGCCATCTTGGCTGCTTCCACGAAAGGAGCCACCGCAGCTTCCCGTCCTTTAGGGAAAGCCGTAGCATAGGGCTCGGTATAGAGTTCTACGCGATCCGCACCGGCTTTGGCTGCATATTCTATCATTTCCACGTCGGTAGACACGAATACGGATGTACGGATACCTGCATTATTGAATGTATCCAGCACCTCGGTCAGGAACTCCAGATTGTTTTTCGTGTCCCACCCCGAATTGGAGGTCAGTTGCGTAGGACTATCCGGCACCAGTGTCACCTGATGCGGTTTCACCTTCAGCACCAAGTCGATAAATTCGGGTGCGGGATACCCTTCTATATTGAACTCCGTACGTAACAACGGACGCAAATCATAGACATCACTCCTGCGGATATGCCTTTCGTCGGGGCGCGGATGCACCGTTATGCCGTCGGCGCCAAAGTTCTCGCAATCCAGCGCTACTTTCACAACATTAGGGACCTCTCCTCCACGTGCGTTACGTAACGTTGCTACTTTATTGATATTTACACTTAATTTAGTCATAAATCGGCCTATAGTTTGGGGCAAAAGTACAAATAATAGCAATATGTTGGCAGTATTCTGAGAAAAAAACTATTTTTGCAACCTACAAAAACAGAAATCAATTATGAAATTTGCCATATTTGGAAATACCTATCAGGCGAAAAAGTCATCGCATGCCGAAAATCTTTTCCGCCTGCTTGCCGGACGCAAAGCACAACTTTGTGTCTGCCGCGAGTTCTACAATTTCCTGACCTCCGACCTGCACCTCAACATTCCCGCCGCCGATTTGTTCGACGGCAACGATTTCTGCGCAGATATGGTCATCAGCATCGGAGGCGACGGCACATTCCTGAAAGCTGCCAGCCGCGTGGGCAAAAAGAACATTCCCATCTTGGGCATCAACACCGGACGTCTCGGTTTTCTGGCCGACATATCGCCCGAAGAAATGGAAGAAACGATTGACGAAATTTACAACAACCACTATAAGGTAGAGGAACGCAGCGTGTTGCAGCTGAAGTGTGACGACGAGAAACTAATGGCGTCTCCATACGCCCTTAATGAAATAGCAGTGTTGAAACGCGACAGTTCGTCCATGATCAGCATCCATACCGCCATCAACGGAGCGCATCTCACAACCTATCAGGCCGACGGCCTGGTCATAGCCACTCCCACCGGGTCTACGGCTTACTCCCTGAGCGTCGGCGGTCCGGTCATCGTTCCCCACAGCAAAACGATTGCCATTACACCCGTTGCCCCTCATAGCCTGAACGTACGGCCCATCGTCATCTGCGACGACTGGGAAATCACGCTCGATGTAGAAAGCCGCAGCCACAACTTCCTCGTCGCCATTGACGGGCGGAGTGAGTCATGCAAAGAAACCACACAACTCACGATCTCACGCGCAGACTATTCCATAAAGGTGGTGAAACGCTTCAATCACATCTTTTTCGATACACTGCGGAATAAGATGATGTGGGGGGCGGATGTTAGATAACAGGATTTTGGAAGAAACTTAATTAAGTTATGAAATATCGCAATTTATTATTTATCTTTTTGCTGAGTGTATTCGCCTCATGCTCCAAAGACCCGGAACTAGGGCCAGATACGCCGCCTTCGACCTTTAAGGTGCGGATCGACAACGTGATCCACGAAACCTATTTCGACAGCTATCCTCAGGGGCCCTCCCTGTTTGTTCCTTACTTAGTGATGAGCGGCTTGCCCGAAGGCGAAAAACTGCTCGCCTTCGGAGGCTATTACTCCCCGGAGAACCCCAATCCCGACGGATCGGACTATACGTTCATCCACGATTGCGCCGACGACGAGCTGATCCAAGGGTGGGACTGGACGCAGGAGTTGATCTATTCGGCCGGATGGATCGACCTGCCAATTCCCGGCAAGACCTATTATTTCAAGGGTGTAGTCCGAACCAACAAGGCGGTTTATTACTCCAATACCGTAACGATAAATACGGACGGGTTGCCCGGTTACACGCCGGGTCCGCAGGACCGGGTGCTACCGGTCGTGTTCCATGTCATGCCTCGTAAGGACGGCACCTATCCGCATCCCTACTTTTTTGACGAGATGCTCGCGTGCGCCAACCGCCTGTACCGGAACGTCTGGCCCCTGCCGGGGCTAGCCGACGCCGGCATCCGGTTCGTCCCGGCCACTCACACCCCCGACGGTACTGCACTGTCCACACCGGGTATACACTATCTTGACGAGCGTTACGAACTGGACCGCGATATATCCTACGAAGAGCTGAGGCAATGGGTCGGCGACAACCTGTGGGAAATGACCGAGGTTATCAATGTATGGGTATCTCCCTTCATTAACGACGATATCGTTTCCGAAGATACTCGTACAGCGGGATTCACCTTCCTGCCTTATTTCGCTCCGGAGGAGATGCTGCAAGGGTGCAATACCGCTGTCCCGGGCTGTTTCAGCGGTATATTCTTGAACCTGGAGGAGGTAGTAGGTAACGGGTACTGCAATTCCGGGATAGTCGTGTTTGCCCACGAAGCGGGACACTACCTGGGCCTAGACCATGTGTTCGAGGAGGACTGGTGTGACGACACTCCGCAGTACGACCGGGCACGGTACCGCACAGAACAGTACATTCCGGGTATCGACACCTATTTGCGCTATCCGATCGATGCTTCCGCAGAGCCTTATACGGCGCTCAACGTGATGGACTACGACATCGTGATCTACTCGGGTATCACACCCCAACAGGCCGAGCGGGTGCGCTACACCTTGCAGCACGCCTGTCTCGTTCCAGGTGGCAAGCCTTTGCCTGGCAACATGAAAAGCTGTGCTGGTCCGGCACCAAAAGTCATGTATTAATATTACAAAATGATATTGCGTAACCGCTCAAACTAAGCAATGATTAAATATATAAATAGATAAGTTGTTTGCTGCCACATTATAACTAATTAGTTATATTTATGCAATAACATCAGTTGACGGTAAAACCACCGATGTAAGAATCATATTCAGAACAGAAGAATTTGAAAAAATCTACAATAGTCTGAATACAAGAGTAAAGGATAAGTTTGAATATACATTTGGACTTGTACAAACTGTATATGCTTTACCTGTAAAGTATATAAAAACAAACTTGTATGAGATGCGTGTATCTGTTTGTTCAAATGAATATCGGACGGTGCTATTTGCGATTGATAACAGTAATGTCATATTATCAATGTCAAGCTTCTTTCGTATTGCTCGTGCTTTGGGTATTGAGTTTACTCCAACATTCATTTTATAGAATTATCATTGAGATATTTGAAAAAGCAAGAGAGCTTGAATCTAAAATAAAACAGCCGGGACCGCTTCATCAAGCAATCCCGGCTGCGCCTAAAACAAAATAACCGCTGTTATCTGTCGTTTATCAATTTCGTATTGCGCTCACATACTGTCATGCAGAAATTGTGAAGCGTCTCTTCTCCTGCGTACCGCCAACGGCGCTCCGAGTTCCTCACACTCCACTACTTCGATATATCCGGCCTGTTCCAGTTCAAACAAGGCGGGATATACCCGCAGTTTGTCCGCACCGGCATTCTGAATAATATCTTCCACTCCAATAACCGAACCGGGAAAAGAGTAGATATAATCAATAATTCTCCGGGTGTCAATAGCTTTGTAATCCATATTCCTTTATTTTTTACTTTTCAACAATGCACGCCAAGCATAATGAATAAAATAATAGCAAGCCTTTAAAAAGCCTATTTTTTCAACATTCCTGTAGATATTCCATTGCCAAGAAATAACAGCTAATTTGTTGGCAGACACAGACTGCTTTCTCACTCTATACAACGCATGAACCACATTCGTATTCCTCGCGACAAACCCTTTCTTCAAAATAGACAACCACAATACATAATCTTCATGGTGTATCTTAGAGCAATAAACCTTACCTACTTTCTCCGTATCATAGATTCCGGTCAGATTGCCTATCACATTTCCTTTCAACAGCTCCATATAGGAAACCTGTGGCGGAACTGTCACAATTCGTTGTCCCCGTTCTCCGTCTTCATTGATTTTCTCATAATTGGAATACACAATGGCTGTGTCCGCATCTTCAAACAACTTTAATTGTTCTTCCAATTTATTCGGTAGCCATACATCGTCACTATCCAAGAAAGCAATATAGCGGCCTTGCGCACTCATAATTCCAATATTGCGAGGAACTGCGGGACTCCCCGAAGGCTGCTCTGTCTGCAAAAGACGGATACGCTTGTCCCTTTTCGCATATTCCATTATAATTGCCGGAGAAATATCCGTAGAACAGTCGTCTACAATCAGCATCTCCCAGTCCATGAATGTTTGGGCCAACACCGACTCTATCGTTTGGGAAATAAATGCAGAAGAATTATATGAAGGAGTAATAATAGAAACCACTTTAAACTATAAATCTTTATGAGAATTCAATCTTTTCAGTTCTATGATTTTAATCACAATCATATACTCATAGATGAAGTATAATAATACGAGATAAAAAGCCCTCCACCCTTCGAGAAACCCCAAACGGATAAAGTACATATAAAAACATCTACCCCATGGTCTTATCCACCATAACCGGGCAGCCATTCTCCGCATTCTAACTTTCCGAGTTGTACTAAATTCCTTTCCCTCATAAAGGAATTTATACGTATTCTGGGCATCCCACGATGAATATCTATCATGCTTTTCCAACCAGTATTTAAAGCCTTTTATATTAGCATGATGATCATAAGGAATATCAATATATCCGACTTTGGCGGACTGGTCAAATGATTCCCATACTCCTCCAACAATAGAGACCTCATCTTTTTTCAATAAACGATCATGCCAATTAGGATAGCCTTGCAACCTCTTCATCCATTTCCCCCAAAAAATAAACTTAGGGGTCAACCTATAAGCATTAAACGTACCATTCTCTATCACAGACAATATTTTCTCATGCAACTCATTAGAGATATACTCATCCGCATCCAAGAACAACACCCATTCAGTCTTTATTTCCAAATTTCTCAACGCCCAATTTCTTTGTTCAGAAATTATAAATTCAGACATTAAATGTTCCGAATAATGAAAGCCTTTAGAAAGAACAGTCTCCTTTGTACCATCTGTACTTCCTGAATCCAAAACAAAACAATCGACCCCGTACGGTATGGCATCCAAACATTTCGATATAATATCATTTTCGTTTTTAGTCAAAATAACAATAGTGTATTTCATATTCAAGGATTATCTATAAAGCCCTTTGAACTGCAAGATAAAAGCATTCATAAAGCTGACATATTGAGTATAATAACCATATTTACGAATAGAAGAATAGATAATATACGCAGCTCCCAACCACTTCCCCATAATTTTTCCGTAGGCTTCCCCTCTATCTTGGAAGTAAGAAACAGCATTTTCTTTAGTCAAATCCCAAGTAGACGCCTCCTGACTGACAGAACCTATATAAATGGGAAGATAAATGATCGAAAGACCTTTTTTCAGGCAATCCAGCAGGAATTTATTTTCTTCTCCACCGCCCATAGTGACTCCTGCCCCCATCGTTTCATCAAACCTGATGTGATTATCTATAATAGATTTTTTCCTAAATGCAATTTGCCAACTCGCCAACCGTAAAGCTCCTATATATCCTATTCTCTTTTGTTTCAAAGGAAACGTGCGATAAGGATTCTTAAAGTTGAAAGCAATTATATCTGCATCAGGATGAGCTTCAAAAGCATCTAATATTATTCCGCTATAATTATCAACTAAGCGTTCATCATCATCGCAAATCAGGCAAATGTCACCGCAAGCATTCTCCAATGCCATATTGCGGCTTTTGGAGAGCCCCCGTTCTGTTGATGAGATCATACGGATGCGGTGTCCGTCACATATATTTTCCACAGATTCATCTTTATTACATTGATTTATAATCAATAAGTCAGACTGAATACGTGTGCGCAAAGCAATGCTCATGTCCTCTTGATACATACAAGAGAGCAAAACTTCTAAATTCATAAATTATAGGATTTTTGAGTGTAGAAACGACATACTAATAACCAAAAAATAATAGACACACCACCAACAGACGAGAATGTGTTTTCTACAAACCCACTAACCAAAACAGCTAAAATGACGGGAAAGTAGATGTATAGTTCTTTAAAGCAGCGAGTGACGCTAAAATAGAAATTGACAAAAAAGAATAATAGTCCTGTAATTCCTCCTGTAAAAAAAAGCATCCATAAAGAACCATCCATAGGCCCATCCGGAAGCTGTACTCCTATCAACCAGTTCAATTTTGTCATCATTCCCAAGACACCGGCATATATGCCAAGTCTGCCAGAGGTAAGGACATCTATATCTTTAAAATCAGACAAATTTGCTATCAAATAAAAATTGACAAGAAAAAACAACACCGGCAGAAATGCTACACAATAACGCATCCACTTTTTAAATATTCTCCATTTTACCATAAAATGAACCAATATCAAAACAATACTCCCTATCAACATCATTCGTGATAAGCAGTAATTATAGGAGATGATAGCTATCCAAAGTAAAAATAATACTAACAGAGAATTTCTCTTAAAACTTATAAAGATGATATAAGCGTTTACTATCAATGAAAATATAAATCCGCCAAATGTATTAGGATTATTAAAGCCATAAGTTCGGGCAGCACCTTTTCCGGTTAAATACCAAATTTCTTGATTGATAGTCAGAATATCCAATTCTCTCAACAATGTCAAAAACAAAAAGCCAATTAACAGTAATGACAAATTTATGAATGCAAGAGTTTTAATCGGAAATTTACGAAAAAGATAAACACAAAGGAATATATCCAACAATGCCAAGATTTCCCTATTGTATATCATTATAGGAAACAATAACCCAACAAAAAGGAATTTTTTCAGGTAATGGCTATAATCTATTGCCAAAAGAAGCAACAAATTTATGGTAAGTGTCAGAATAAGCGTATCATTATCTCCTATGCCACCTACAAAAGTTCTAACATTCAGCAAGCAAAGAGAAAAAACACATAGCGATAATCGGAATGATTCCACCCTTACTTGATCAGATTAAAAGATTTTACAATAGCAGAAATCTTATGTGCAACATCCTTTCCCACAATCTTTGACACAAGTTTAAAAAGTATTTGCCTTGTACCATGCCACGATGCCGCATAATGATGAATAGACCGCGTATTGTCAGTGATATTCATCTCATTTGTTTGATAGTTTACCGGACAAAAATATTCTTTCGGATAAATCCACACATCCGCCACACATTGCATTTCATTCACATTCTTCAGCCCCTTTGCCGAGAGCAATTCCGTTGTATATTCTACCACTGTCTTGAGATTCAGCCCTCCATTGGAACGCAAGAAATGAAGTCCGGCATACAGGCCGAGGATTTCCGCATACAGGCCAAGGCCCGGATTGCAGCCCAGGCCAAGGCCCGGATTGCAGCCCAGGCCAAGGCCCGGAGCGACTGCTAACGCAGTCGCTCCGGGCTTCGCTTCATTCTCGCACCCCATAAACGCTCCACGTTCTATAATATCATCAATAGATTTAATCACCTCCACATCCGTATCGAAATATATTCCACCATGATGATACAAAATATAGAACCTTGCATAATCACTCACAAAAGCATACTTCCGGGCTTCATAAGCCTCTTGGGTATAGGGGATGATGTTTACATCGAAATTATCTTCGTTCCACTCTTTTATCTCATAACCGGGAAGGAACTTCTTCCACGACTCAATGCACTTCACTGCAAACGGTGGAAGAGGATTTCTTCCGAACCAACAATAATGAATAACTTTAGGTATCATAGCATCACAATTCCATTTACAATCAATCTATCTTTTTTCGCAGTTATCGCTATCCCTTTACCAGCCCCATCCAGAACTCCCTGAATTCTTCTTCCGTCATTGCGCGGCGCAGGCATGCCAAAAGTCGCAGCAGGCTGTCGTGCCTCGACCCTCTTCCCTTTTTATTTTTTGGTAGGTGTAGGGACTTATCCCTGCTTCTATGCATAAGTCAATCTGGTGAATACCCAAACGGTTACGCACTGCTTCAATCTTTTTTCCCCAGTTAAGAGGGGTAATGACATCATTTGTTAGTTGTTTCATGTTAACGTTATTAAATTATAATAAATTATTGTATCAGGATTACACCTATACGTGTAATCCACTACGGATTATTCTCTCTAACTTCGCCGGAAATTTCAAAACCAAAAGAAATAATGAACGAATGTAAAATGTCACTGTTCCAAAACCCCATCGCACCCCAGCGAGACCCGCAGGGACGAATCCTAAAAGCTGCCACACTGACTCCCGCCATGGAGGTGACTCCTGCCGATGTGTATCAACTCATCACCTGCAACGAACCGTTGCGCCTTGCCACCTTACAGGTGCGGAACGCCGCCGACATACGCGCCGCCAAAGCCTCCCTGTTGCCCTACGTCACTCCCTGCGGCGTATTCACCCGCCGCAACTGCCGCTCGTTGCTGAAAATCTCCGGACTGGTAGTGGTGGACATCGACCATTTGGACTCCCTCCAAGAGGCCGAGCAGATGCGCCGGACACTCTTCGATGATCCGTTCCTATGTCCCGTACTCTGCTTTGTAAGTCCCGGCGGACGGGGAGTGAAAGCCTTTGTGCCCTATCGGCAGGAACATGCCGCCGATGCCGCACAAAATGCCGCAGAAAGCATGTATTGGGCAATGAACTACGTAGAGATGGCCTACGGAGGCGATACGCAAGACAAGCCCACAGGCAAAGGCGTGGACACTTCGGGCAAGGACATCGTGCGTGCCTGTTTCCTGTGCCATGATCCCGAAGCCTTGTTCAGAGAACAGAAAAACCCTCTTCCATGCCCCATAAATCACAACTTATAAATCACAACATGTTTGAATCATTAGAAAAACTTACGGCTGCCGTCGAAGCAGCCTGCGCAGACATTGCGCCCTCCTATGCCGAATACGTACAACTCGCCATGGCGATAGCCACCGACTGCGGCGAAGGCGGCCGGGCCGACTTCCACCGCATCTGCAGCTTCTCACCCAAGTACCAGTCGTCGCATGCCGACCGTCTCTACACCAACGCCCTGAAAAACGGACATGGCAACGTGCACCTGGGCACAGCATTTCACCTGGCCCAAACAGCAGGTGTGGACATCCGCGAAGAAAAGCGGGCAAAAGACACAAAAAATGCACTCGATGCAGAGAATGCAGTACCGCCGTTTTCTCACACACACGCACACGTATCTTATAATGCGGACGGAAACGGACAACCGGACACAACCGACACTGCGGATTGCCGGGAAGAGAAACTTTCAGGAAGCGAACCGCTGCTCCCTCTTCCACTGCTGCCCGAAGCCGAATGGCCGGAGCCCCTGCAACACATCCGCAGCTACGGCGCCACAGGAGCACAGCGCGACGTGCTCCTGCTCGGAGCGCTCACCGTCTTAGGAGCCTGCATGGAGCGCAACGCCCGCTGCCTTTACGGCGGAAAGATGCAGTCGCCCTGTCTCCAGACATTCGTCGTAGCCCCGTCCGCAGCCGGCAAGGGCATACTGGGCTTTGTGCGTCTGCTGATAGAGCCCATACACGACGAGATACGCCGGCAAGTGGAACAACAAATGAGCGCCTACAAAAAGGCGAAAAGCAGTTACAATGCCATGGGCAAGGAGCGCAGCAAGGTGGAAGAACCGGAGATGCCGCCCAACAGGATGTTCATCATATCGGGCAACAACACAGGTACAGGCATCCTGCAGAATATCATGGATTCCAACGGAACGGGAATCATCTTTGAAACGGAAGCGGACACCATATCCACCGCCATCGGCACCGACTACGGCCATTGGAGCCACACGCTGCGCAGGGCTTTCGACCATGACTTCCTCTCGTACAACCGACGTACGGACCAAGAATACCGCGAAGTCAAGAAGTCCTATCTTTCCATCCTCATTTCCGGTACTCCGGCGCAGGTGAAGCCGCTCATACCCTCGGCAGAGAACGGCCTGTTCTCCCGCCAGATCTTCTACTACATGCCCGCCATACACGAGTGGCAGGACCAGTTTGGTACGCACAACACCGACATGGAAAAACTGTTTACCGCTATGGGCGAAGAATGGAAACGTCAACTGGATGCGCTGAAACAAGGAGGGCTCTACACCCTGAAGTTCACCGAAGAGCAACAAAATGAGTTCAACAAACTCTTCTCCGCCCTTTTCCTGCATGCCCATACAAACCAAAACGATGAAATGAGCAGCTCCGTAGCACGCATGGCAGTAAACATCTGCCGCATAGCCACCATTGTAGGGCTATTGCGGGGAGACCTCACCCCCGATGCCGAACTGTCCGCCGACAACCTGAAAGACGGCATCGTTACCCGTTGGGACATCCACCTCTCTCCTGCCGACTTCAAAGCCGTAATCGGACTTGTGGAACCTCTCTACATCCATGCCGCACACATCCTTTCCTTCCTGCCTCCAACGGAAATAAACCGCCGTACCAACGCCGACCGCGACAGTTTCTTCAACGGCATGCCGCCCACCTTCAGTCGTGCGGAACTGTTGGAACATGCTACGGAGACGGGCATCAACGCCAACACCGCACAAAGCTGGCTGCATCGCCTACTGAAACATGGTGCAGTGCAAGAAATGGCAAGCAAAGGCCATTATCGCAAAACCTGATGCTATGCAGCGCGGACAGGCTATTATTATATAACGCGTACGTGCGTGTGTGAGAAAACGTCTGCACTGCATTTTCTGCATCGGGTGCATTTTTTCGCATCACAGGCATGTTTCCGCAAAGTTCCATTCTACAATTCTAAAGTTCTATTCCACAATCCGGAAGTAGAACTTTAGAACTCCCGATCCTCCATTCAATATGGTTCTCCCAGTGCATTGTAGATGAGTTGCACCTGTGCAGGAGTATATGTCCGCACCTTGTCCGAAGGAACCAGCGCATGAAGCTCGCTCCGCAATGTGGGATGAAAATCTATCCATTGGTTCAGCTTGCGGAAAGCGGCTTGCGGACAAAGTCCCGGACAATAGAGTTGGGCGAGTTCCGTTCGTCCGTAAGTGCGTATTTTGAAAGGTTCCATTTCTCTTTGTTTTTGAAGTTCTTAGTGTCACAAAGATAGGCAAAAATATTCACATTTCAGCCACTATATGCGTATATAACAGATAGAAACGAACCGTAACGAACCATTACGGACAACCCGGCTTGCACCCCGTTGTATCTTCGCATCGTGATCACAAAAGAATTGAAAACCAAGAACTGAAATTTAAAAACCGAAAGAACATGATTCGTTACAAAAAGTATCAATTTACCGGCGAAAACCACCCGTTGAAAGGTTTGTGGTATGCCCGTCCCGTCATTGAAGAAACCTTCGACACCGAAATGCTTGCCAAACACATGGCAAACCACAACACTCCCTACTCGGCAGGATTAATCAAAGGGGTGCTCACCGACATGATTGCCTGTACCAAAGAACTTATTCTGGACGGCAAAAACGTGAAACTGGACGACCTCGCCATCTTCTCCGTAGGCATCGTCAGCAAGAAAGGCGCCGCCTCGGCTGCCGAATTCACCCTCGCCAACAACGTGAAAGGGCTGAAACTCCGCGCACGTGCCACCGGCGAATTGAGCAACGCCCAAATCAATCTGGAAGGCCAACTGAAAGAGGCCTTCAAATACAACGCGGACAACGGTTCCGGAAACGGCGGAAGCACCCCCGGCGGGAACGGTGAAGAAGAAGAAAATCCGCTGGGATAGGCCTTCCGTCCTTAGGACAAACGTAGCATACAATAGTTTATAATTTATAAATCAAATCATTATGGCAACAAAATCAAAATCAGTATGGGGCATCGTCCTCAAATCTATCATAGCAGTGGCTACCGCGCTGGCCGGAGTATTCGGTCTTACTTCCTGCATGGGCCGATGAGAATCATCACGCTTATCATCATTCATTGTTCGGCCACGCCTCAGGGCGTGAGCCTGAGCTTTGAAGATTGCCGCCACGACCACATCTTCCACCGCAACTTCCGCGACATCGGCTATCACTTCTACCTGACACGCGACGGAGAAATTCACCGCGGACGTCCGTTGGACAAAATCGGTGCGCATTGCCAAGGTCACAACAGACATTCGATAGGTATCTGCTACGAAGGAGGACTGGACAGCAACCATAAACCCTCCGACACCCGCACACTACCGCAGAAAGCCTCACTGGTAGCTCTGCTGCGCGAGCTGAAACAAATGTTTCCGAATGTGTTGGTGGTGGGACATCACGACTTGAATCCGATGAAAGAATGTCCTTGCTTCGATGCGGTGACGGAATATAGGGGGCTTTAAAAAAGCTCCCTATTATTTAATCTGGCAATTATCTCATGCATGCCATTTCCACAATATATTCAGCACATTTTTCCGGTGCCCAATATTCTTCATATTTATCAATAATAGCTTGCTTTCTAATAGGAGGAAGTGACTTAATCCTTTCTTTTATGGCATCATAGTCAACTTCAGCATCAGGTAAATATCCCATAGCCCCCATTTCCACTACTTCATCACCAAATGGGCGATACCACTTAACGGAAAGATTATCTGTAGCAATGGCCGTACCACATACGAAACTGTCCATGAAACGTCCAGGAATACTCATGCGGTAACCTGAAATATTAATATTATACTGAAACTTTGCCACATGTTTAGAAAAATCCTCAAAAGGAATCACAAGTGATGACTGTATCTTGTTCCCCTTGTCCGAAAAGCCACGCTCTATAATTCGGGCGTCATAACCTTCACCCAAGGCCTCCAGTATGGTAGCTATTTTTGCCCGTTTCTCATTGGGATGGTTCATCCTTTCGCCATAAACCGAAAGAATATCTGCTTCCCAATCAAAATCCGGATTCTTTTTACACCCTGAAGGTTCCGGCCCTTTAGCATTTCCAAAATAGCACATTGCTTTACCTGATTGTGGAACATTACGTGCCGCTAAAAGATTTTTGTACGCAGCATCAAGAGCCTTGAAAGAACTCCCTCGCCCCATACTCCTCACTGCTAAAAGTAATGGTTTTATCTTATTCTTATATACTATAACCTCAGGACATTTTTTTCGTTCACCTCTTAAAGAATATTTATTTATCCCCTCTACATAATCATAATCAGTCCAAGGAATACATACATTACCCAAATAAAAGCCCTCTTTACTAAATTCTTCAGGGCACTGTATCTTGAAATATATATCTCTTTCCCTCAGATCTTTACTTGAAAATAAAAACGGAGCATCAGCAGAATCTATACAAAAAGACTTTCTTTCATCTCTAATCTTTACATACCCCCTCAACAAACTTTTATTTTTCGGATCATATTTTCCCAGCCTCTTCATTACGATAAAACGCAATTTATAAACCAACTTTGCCAATGGCCAAAAGAGATTGCTCATAAGCATCCGTTGCGTCATTGAGGTTCTGTACTTCAAGACGATTTTCCCTTTTTTCTCCATTAGCATAAAGCCATAAAGAAACCATTGATAATAATCAATCCTGTTAGATACATTTGTCAATACAACTTCAGGGATATTTTTCATAGCTATCTATTGGTACCAACTTTTGTTGATAAAAGTTGTACTATGTACTCTACTACATTTTTTAAACCTTGTTTCATATCTACAAGAGGAACCCATCCATACTTCTCACGTGCCAATGTATTATCACATAAAGAATACTTATTAACCTCATGCTCCAGAATTTCATTCCTTATCGGGAAAGCACCTTCATACAGCTCCGGGTATTTACACCAATAATTTCCTGTATCAGTGTAGGTAGCAGGTATATCCTTATTCATTATTTGCCGGGTGATGTCATACATTTCGTTTACGGAATAATTTTGATTTGAAGAAACATTCACACAATCAAATCCTTTTGTTTTTTGCACTAATATGGCAAGGTTTATAAGATCATCTACATAAATATAGTCACGTCTCTGCTTACCATCCGAATGAAACACCGGAATGCGATTATAATAGAGTTCCCTTATCATATATCCTACAAAAGGCGGCTGTTTACGCAGGCAATCGATATGTGGACCATACACATTAGCAAAACGAAGACAGGTGACATTCATTCCATAAGTTTTGCAATAAGACTCGGCAAACAGTTCCGCACAATATTTAGTATTGGGATAAATAAGTGTAGGCTGCTTAAATTCATTCTCGACCGTAGGAAATTCTAGCTCGTTCTCATACATGGCATTTGTACTTGCCTGAATGACTTTCTTGACTCCATAGATACGGGCATTCTCCAGAATATTTACAAACCCTGTCACATTTACATCTATCGCCTCTTGAGGGTTCAATTGACAATCGGGCAACGGAGCTATGCCCGCTATGTTATACGCGTAGTCTATCTGTCCGTTCCTAAAGATACCGGCTATCTGCTCCCTATCCCTAATATCAATCTTTAAAACCTCGTCAGTAAAATCATGATCCTCAAATTTAAGATTATCATCGGAACCATAAGAGAAATTGTCTATCAGTACGAGTTCTACTCCGTCTTTCCACAATCTGTGCGCCAGTTGGCTTCCTATAAAACCAGCAGCACCTGTTATTAATACCTTCATCATTTATTAGTTACAAAATAGTTATACGCTTTATTACTTCCCCAATCTTCAAAATCTTTCACGATAAAGGGTCTGAATAGTATTTTGTCAAGTAGCATGAAATAAACGACATGTGACATAAAAAGATTTTTATAACAAGACAGCTTTTCAAAATACCTGCAAAACACAGTGCTATCTTCAAAAATATAGGCGCCCGCATTAAAGTATCTGCTGATTATCTTCTTTTCTATAATATTCGTAATATAGAATTGGTCATCTAGTTCTACATAACTCTTATTACCGGGATTTACCATTTCGAGCCGATCCAGAGGATAAATTGCAATGCTATTGCACAAAGTAAAGTCGCTGGTAAAATAGCCATCGGCATCCTTAATAAAAATACACCCTTCTATATTTTCACGCTTTATTGTCTGATACACCGTCTCTGCTTGGCAGCTTGTAGGAGTATCCAATACAACGACCTTAGCCTTTGTCCAATTCAACTTTCTGAACTGTAGTCGTAGCAAATCCGACAAACAATACTTATCGTCCCACTTCTCTAATATCGTAAAATAAATAGCGTCGAAGCGATCCAAACTCAGTCCCTGTACGGACTTGATACATAGAGAAAGACCATCAGGAGAGAAATTGAACAAATAAGGCAGATTATATTCATATTCCGGTTTATCGGCACATAATGGTACTATTAAACTCACACTCATAACATTGACTTTAATTCTTTTTTCAAAAACAATATTACTTTTTCTTCTTTGGCATACTGAATAATACGGAGAAAATTCATCAATTGAAACAGAGCATAATATTTCCCATACCAATCGTACCGGGAATAATACTTGGCAATCTCCATATCTATCTTCTGAGAGATTATATCCATCCGCACATTGTCCCAACGATGTTCATACATAAGCCGAGACCATCCATAATGCGAATCTTGCCTAATCTTAACCAAATCGAGTAATGGGGACTCGATAAACGAATCCAAAAAATCTATCAAATAATAGTTGTTACCATTAAACAGGATATTAGAGAAAGTAAGGTCACCATGACAATGTCCTACCGGTATTTTAATTTCCTCATCTATACCTTGGAAAACAGAAGCGGAACATTCCATGATTTCCATGACTTCCTTGTCTTTATTGATAAAATCATTCCGCTGAATTTTACAACATACATCCCGGAATTTATCTAAAATCACTTGCCGATCAATAATTTCCAATGATGAATGTTCAATCTCCCAATCAATGAAAATCTTTAGGGCCTTAATGAAATAGTTTATCTGATCAAACCCTGCATCTTCAAAATAGTCTATATAATTTTTACTATAAACATATTCCATCTTGACGTTGACATATTCCTCCGTTCTTTCTATTTCGTAAATCTCTGGTATTCGTATATGCTGATAAACAGCCCTTGATGCCATCTGTTGTTTGACGGCTTGCCGATAGAGACGCGGAACGTAATCTTTATTGTGTGTACTTTTACTTATATACAGATTTCCACCTTTATTCACAATTTCAACCTGACATCCAGAATGGCCTTTGATTTCTATCTCCATAGTCACATTATTGAGTGATAACCATATAATTAATCCCCGCATTACGGGCTGACTGTATCCCTATTTCCGAGTCTTCAAATATCAACGCTTCACTTGGAAGCATGCCAAAATATGATAATACTTTTTCATATATTTCAGGAGAAGGTTTACCACATTCTACATCTTCTCCCGCCAGTATGTAATCAAAATTATCTACTACACCTATATATCTCAAAACATTATCAAGATTCTTTCGTCGAGCAGTAGACGCAACAGCTATTTTACCTCCTCCTTTCTTGAATGTCAGTAGCAATCGGAGTAGGACATCATTTACTTGTAAATACTTGAAATAATCCGGATAATAAAACGACTTCAGTTCTTTAATTTCCGCTGCTTTCTTTTCGTCTGTCACTCCGCATACTTCCATGAACTTCTCAAAACGATAGCCAAAACAGCAACGATAATCTGTTTCACAAAGTACCAGCCCCACCTCTTCAAATGCTTTACGATATGCCATATAATTTGCCCTGAAAGTATCGACCAAGGTTCCGTCAAAATCCGTAATCAGCAATTTTATTTCACATCCCGGTATCATAAATATTGTTTCAATTCATCAGGAGTCCCGTACGAACAATATTTTTCCATCGGACAAAGCTTCACTACATGTCCTTCCCGTAACAGGTAATTATACAACAAAGACACATAGAATTCCGACTTGCTGAATGAAGCATCAGCCAGCAACTCATGAGCCACCCGTAGAAAATCTTTGGCAAAAGAGAAAAAATAAGCGCCACACAGGGCATGAGAAGAAATCACTTCTTTTTCGGCGGTACGCTTCACAATATTATTTTCGTCTATTTCGGCATAACTGTATTTAGGTTGATCAGACTCAAAAGAGACTAATAATCCTCCGTCCATTTCATTGGTAGATTGAGATACAATCGTTTGAATATTTTCCATCAATGCTTTACTGGAAAACTCTAAATCACAATCCATTACGATTATAGCATCTTTTTCAGAAATAGCAGATTTTGCCATTAAGCACGTTTCTACCGCCCCTCTCGTTGTTTTTGATACGGAAAAGACAGCAGCTTCAGGTAGAACAGATTTTATTTTTTCATCTATCTGATATTTATCAATGTGTTCCTGCCGCACTATGAATGAATATTTCATGGGAACAACATCTGATTTGACGCTATTTATCGCCCGGATAAACAAGGGAATTCCCCTTAATTCTATCAGCGGTTTAGGAATATCCCATCCTTCTTTCAAGAAACGGGAACCTTCGCCAGCCATTGGCATTATGATATGTAAAGGTCGCATGATATTACAGTTTACTTAAGAATGTTTTTACTGTTCAGTCCAATATTATGTCTATTCTATCTAATATCCCATACACCTCTACCTGCTGAGATACGAATTGTTTCTCCTGAAATCATCTTGCCCGATCCACTAACCAGCAACTTCGCAAGACTCGCTACTTCTGTTGGCATAATAAATCTTCCTATTTTGTTCTCATTAGTATAAATACTGTCTCCCTCATTTATACCAATTAAAGCTGTTGCTGTAGAGCCTGGAGCTATGGCATTTACAGTTATCCCATCTTCAAATAATATCTGAGCCAATCCTTTTGTCAAACCGTTCATTGCCCATTTAGAAATGCCATAAGGTGACCATGCCGGTTCAAAACCTCGGGTAGATGAAACTAAAAGGATATTACCTTTTAATTTTCTCCTTCTCATATAACTAGCCATGCTTTTACACATAAAGAAAGTCCCTTTTAGATTAATATTCATTACCCTATCATATTCCTCTCCTGTCACTTTCCAAAAATCCACTCCTTCAGTATGTACTCCGGCTGAACTAACAAATATATCTCTATTTCCGAAAATTTTATCGGCTTCTTCTATTTTGGCATCGAATGATTCGAGCTTCAAATAATTCAGTTCCAAAATAGCGGCATTTGAAGTATTAAGATTATCAATAGTGTCTTTTAGCTTATCCAGATTAGTTCCAGCCAAGATCACTTTACACCCGCTACTTAATAAAGTTTTAGCTATGGATAATCCGATTCCTCCTGTTCCCCCACTTATCAATGCTACTCTACCCTTAAATTGTTCTGCATCTGTTTCTATTTGAATAACAGGAACCAATTGTTCACGTTTCATTATTGAAACCAACTTCCGAATTATTAATTCAATCTTTTTCATGTAGTGAATGGTTATACTTATACGTAATCTTTTTCAAAAGGTCTCTATAAAAGATTTCTCTTTACTTCAATTTATCCTTTTGTAATGTCGCTTGTTCTCGTTTTATACAATATATAGCATAAGGGATAGGTAATAAGCTTATCAACAGCATTTTGATTTTATGTTTAAAACTGACTTCACTTTTCCAGATTACATTTGGCAGCAAAGTCCTGACCTTAGTTAAACATTCCTTGTATTCCTTAGCATATTCATTTTTAGAATTGGTAGCTATAATGAGTTTAAGTATAAAATGATAATTACTCCAAATATGATAATTAACGGCATTTTGAAGCCTATTTGTCCTGATAACCAGCTTGTCACCAATGTTTTTCGTGTTCCAAAGAGCATTTGTACCCATAGTTACATTATAATGTGTAAGACCACTCCCTGCATTATTTAAACGATAGTTATAAATTTTACGACGCCCCACTCCTACATGATTGGAATACTGAGCTGCCATAGCAGAGAAATAATGTCCTTCCCCCGACCATGGGACTGAAAAATCCACTTTATTTCGACGAATCATGTCCGTCTTATAAATCTTATTCCATGGTCCAATAGGCACCTTAGGGTATATAATGGCAATGGCAGCATCCTCTGATGTCCATGTTTCAATTTTATCAAACTTCACTTGAATACGTTCTCTCGTTGTAAATATATTAAGGCTCATAGCCATATCTGAATCTGTCTGAAGAACCACTCTCAACAAATATTCTATATAGTCAGGTTCCAGCCAATCGTCTCCGTCGATTATTGTTAGAAATTCTCCTGTTACAAGTTCCAGACCTTTGTTTCGAGCATCGCAACATCCACCATTAGGTTTATGAAGCACTTTTATTCGTGAATCTATAACAGCATACTTGTCACAGATCGCTCCGCTGTTATCCGGCGAACCATCATCAACAAGAATTACTTCAATATTTTTATACGTTTGACCAATTATTGATAAAATCAATTTCTCCAAGAATTTATCAGAGTTGTATATCGCAACAATAATAGAAACTTTTATGTTAGACTTATATTTCATTTCACCACTATTTTTTACAAACCTTATTCATTATAGTTTTCAATAAAGATTGATTAATCGCAATTATTATTAGTAGTAATACTATTTCCAAGCCAAAAAATAACAGACTGTTGTCTAAAACAAACAATAATCCGGTTTGTACCAACAAAATCGAATACCCCAAACAATCACGCAATAAAGATATGCGCAAATTCATATACTTCTTTATCGTTCTGATCCTCATTGCCCACACAAGGCCATAGGATACTAAAGAGGCTACGGCAGCACCAAGGATTCCTGTCTGCCAAACAAGTAAAAAAGTAAGAACAAGATTTACCACTGCTCCAACTATACTTGTTTTTGCAAACGCCTTTGTATCTTTCGTTGCAGCATATATACCGCCAATATATCCACTCAATGCACCAAAAACTGCTGCTATTGTCAGAAAAGGAGCATACTTCCAAGCATTATAAAAATCCTTGTTATACAACAATTCAGCTATTGTTCGTGACAATATAATCAAAATCGAACATACAATGGTCATGCTTACATTGTAGGAACTATATAACTTTGCGAAAAAACCGTTTTTGTCATCTTTATCAAATTCATGTACTGCCGATAGCGTCCATGCCTGTCCGAAAATACCTTGAAACATCATAAGAACAGAAGGAATTTTATAACTTACGGAGTAAATTCCATTAGCAGCAATTCCACTTAACCAAGTAATGATATACCTATTAGACAAACCGTTTATCCACCATGAAATATTAGTCAATATCATCGGCTTGCTAAAATTCAACATTTCTTGATGTAACTTTGAATCAAGATTTTGCCATTTTACAAATTTCCAACCCTTAATTGCCAAAAATAAATAGAAAGACTGACTAATTATTCCAAGTATATATGCCATGAAAAAGCCCCAAAGTCCCATATGCAGGATTAGCAAAAAAAAGAGATTGAGACAAATCATTACGAGTGAACAAATGACGCCTGATATGGCAACATCTTTGACGCAATCAATGCCTCTTGCAAAACAATTCAGAATTCCATTGATTGCTGTACTTGCAAACATCATCAAAAATAAAATCGGATAGTCATTGATTATTGATATGAAATCGAAAATATAATTTATGCTGATGAGAATTGTACCTATAATAACGCATGCAAAAAAATGATATATACAAATAGAAAATACTTCTGTTCTATCAATTTGTGGTTCCAAAGGAAATCTGAGTGCCGAATCACAGATATTCAATGTAAAAATAGGAACTAACAGAGATATACTAGTATTCATCAAATCGAATGTCCCATACTCGACGGTAGTCAGCACATTAGTATAAAGAGGAACCAAAAAGAAACTTAACAATTTCGTTCCAAATTGTCCTATAACTAAAAAACCTGTATTTCTTGCAAGAGATTTTAGTTCTTTCATCTATTAGTCTAACCGATTATTTGATAAGTATCCGTTTGGGAAAATTTTAGCTTTCTAAAGCTTTTTGTAAAAAAATCCTTGATAACTCTATATTCATAGATAATTTCTGTTTTATACTTTTAAAATTAAGAGGAAGTAGATCTTCAATCTTTTCACAGTTATCTTCTCGTATGAATCTATCAGATATGTCCAACGTACTTAACAACGAAATAAGTCGTTGGTTTTGTCCTTCATTTTGCCCATTGAAACGTTTAAAAGCGACAAAGGGAGTATCCAATTGAATTGCAAACAAAGTCCCATGAAAAGAATCTGTAAACAAAATGGATGCACCATCTATATATTGAAGAAATTCCAGTGGTCCCGCAGCTACCAGTTCATCGGCACAACATGAATATTTTTTTAAATTATGAAACATTTTTAAAGAAATATGATACTTAGAGGCATACTGCCTGACATAATCTAAATAGTATTTATTATCTGATAAGAAATAGGCTAAAACATATTTTTCATGAGAAGTCGGTTTCTCACCTATCAATTTTCTCCAATTATCACTTGGTAATAACAAAGTCGGATCAACAACATGAGTTACTTCTTTTCCTGTTATATCAGCTATGATTTTACATCCAATATCTTCCCTTGCCGATAAATATTTATAATCAGATAAGTACTCTCTAAACTGTTTCAGATGCTTATCCGGATAAGCAGAAACGCCCAAACTTGATGCATATGATATTTTCTTTTTATTTGTAAAACCTGCATAATAAAAAGGAGTATTTAACTCTTTATACCATATCGGACCCGGATTCCATATCTGATCGCTACCAACTATGTATTGATCATATTTATCATCAAATAGTCTCCAATCGGTATCATAGTCTATTAGCAGATAATCAGTGATAAAACGAATAAATAATTTTTTCGATTTTACTTTGTTCTTGTAATAAAGCTTAAACGAAGGATTCAGCAATAATTTCACCCACTGTATCACTCGAATAAAAAATATATTACTTTTCTTTTGATCCGGTTCTATTATATAGGTATCATTAAGGATATGATTTTCATATCCCAAATACAAAATATATTGCTGCAAAGCATAAGCTTGCAATATTGTACCAAAATTATAATGTTTTACCCATGTTATGGTTGCCGTACGTTTATTCCTCATCAACAAAACTTAACCGTTAATTAAAAAGTGTTCATCCATCATTTCTATAAAATGGAATTTAGTAGTTAGTATCCAAAAATGACATATCCGATAATGAAAGCCGTCAAAAGACGGTTCCACTATAGTTCGAAATCGTTACCGCTATACACTTATTACTTTTTTGGTTACAGCAGCGAATGTCAAAATTTATTTTATTTTTCTTAGAATTTCTTCCCGAACGCTATATTCATAAACGTCATAAAAAGTATCTTGATGTCAAAGCCCCAAGAACGGTGTTCCAGATAGAACAAATCGTAACGCAGGCGGCGGAGCATTTTCTCCAAAGTATCGGTATAACCATTGTAAAGAGTGGCATATGATGTGACGCCCGGACGGATCTGGAACAAATAACGATAGCGAGGATCCTCCTTCATTATTTGGTCGATAAAGAACTGACGTTCGGGACGGGGACCGATAAAGGCCATATCACCACAGAACACGTTCCAAAGCTGGGGAAGCTCATCCAAGTGGTGGTCGCGAAGAAAACGGCCTACTTTAGTCATACGGGAGTCTCCCTCACCGGCATACAGGGCCGGGCCATGCTTCTCAGCATCCAGCTTCATACTGCGAAACTTATAGATGTTGAAAGGACGACCGAAACGCCCGATACGCTCCTGCTTGAAGATAGCGGGACCACCGTCTTCACGCTTCACTGCTATATAACAGAGTAAAAATAAAGGAGAAAAAACAATGAGCGCGCCAAGGGCCAGAATACAGTCGCCGATACGCTTTACGTTACGCTCAAAGGCATTCATTCCGTCGGGAATGAAATGATCATCCTTCTCAATTGGTTCCATAAAAATATAAAAGTCTTAGTTTAGTTCTATTTTCTTCCTATTCTATCACTTCGTAAGGATAAGGGTTCTCCTCAATGTTACGAAGCTCTTCAATGATCTCGGCCTGTCCGGAGGACAATGAGGTATTGTCCCAGCTCCCTATTATCTCGTGGGCTTCACGAAGCAAGGCCTCTTCATAGACCTCACCATAGCAATAAGTGAGCAAGCGCACTTTCAGCAAGGAGGCGGGAAGCTGTTCGAGCACCTCAAAAGCACGATCAAGCACAGACTGCTTATTACGCTCCTTATTACCGTAGTCATAAATCGTGGCATTATAACCTAAAAGGAGAGCCAGACAGAGATTGGCCTCTTCATCGGAGGTGCTACCCCGGAGCAAGAAAAGAGAATCGCACTCCAGAAGGACATCCTTATTCAAACGGCAAAAGGTGTCTGAATAGATAGGCTCACCGTCTACACCAAGATAAATCAGCTCGTGAGCCAAACGCTGGAGCTCAAGAGCACGAGAAGTCAAATTATTCATTGAGAAAGGGATTTTGATGGAATATTATTGTTTCTTGAAAACAATGTTTGAATTATTACTTGATTATCTTCAAATAAGATTTGGGAACCTTGACACTTGCGGTCAGGATGTCCTTGATACGGATAACGACATACGTCCTGTTGGCATTTGTGGCAACCTCGCCTTCAACACCGGTGAGATCGCCCTTGACAACACGCACCCTGTCGCCTACAACAAGGGAGCCATTGTCGAAGCTGACACCGTCGGGATTCAGGTCCATCACGAACATGAAATCGGACATCTGTTTGTCCGGAACCACAAGCATGGAACGGGTGAAGAGGTCTTTCATATAGAAAAGACGCACGCCATAGACATTGGAAAGGTCGCAGGCCGTCTGCTTGGTGGTACGGATAAAGACCAGATTGCGGATGACAGGGACTTCACTGCGCTTGCGGCGGTACTTCAACTGGGAAACCACAATACGGGTGGGAAGGTAATAATCGACATCCAAATGCTCCTCAGACTTCAACCGGGAAAGGGATTTGCATATGGCAAACTCCTGCTTGTCACGAGTGCGGGCAGCAAACCAATATTTCTGTGTTTCAGACACTTAAAAGTAATATAATTTAAAGGAATCCTTCGGGTTAGGGTGCGCTTCGCGGTTTGAACGGGACATTTCTGACCATTCAAACCGTACGATGTTAGTTTAGCGTCTATAAAGTATTGCAAACGAATGAGTTAAAAGCAAAAAGTGTTTTTTAAACGTTCGTTTAAAAAACACCTCTTTTACAGATTTCTCCAACACGTGAAATTGTTAAAATATAAACGCATTTATTTCAGAGCGCTACGGAAGCAATGCATTAATAATCAAAGCAATGTATCTAAATAAAAATAAATCATCCATTTATTTACATCAAATATTTTGCCAATAATAAAAACACTCGTATCTTTGCGTTTATCAAACGAACGTTCAAAAAACACTTTCCACATAGCTACAAAGCATAAAATCAGCCTCTTCGTTGCTACAATAATATTCCCTTTCCAAGTATATTTCTTCTGTATCAAGCAGAACCTGAAACGATTTCAGCGAACTCGGAATATAAAAAGAGAACCCTATCGGAGGTAT
Organism: Bacteroides eggerthii; assembly: GCF_025146565.1. NCBI lineage: Bacteria > Pseudomonadati > Bacteroidota > Bacteroidia > Bacteroidales > Bacteroidaceae > Bacteroides > Bacteroides eggerthii. The sequence continues at coordinate 124,529 of NZ_CP102258.1, forward strand.
TTTTGCATACCTGACAGGGTTCTCTTTCTCAACTGTAATCAGTACTAATTATTTTTTCCGGGGCAACTGTTTTAGCAGGTGTTCCACTGCAACTTTCAATTGCGCATCATCTCCGCTTATCATCTCTTCCGGCGTATTGTATATCAAAATATCCGGTTGCAAAGTATGATTCTCCAGATAATTGCCTTGCATATCCATGCAACCCACCTGAGGAATTCCAAATACAATGCTGGGATCGATCTGACGTTCCCACCACACAGCCGTCATTGTTCCGGCAACAGGCGTACCTACCAACTTGCCGATGCCTAAAGTCTTGTAAACAAAAGGAGTGCCATGGGCATTGCTGTAATTATCCTCACACACCAACATGCAGGACGGTTTCAGCCATTTATTGAACGGATCACTTCCGATATACTGCCCGCGTGGAACAAAGCGTTCGTATTCTTTTCCGCTAAGCAGCGTCACTACATCATCATGCAGCCACCCGCCACCATTATGGCGTACATCCACCACTACCGCTTCCTTATTGCGATTACGTCCCAGCAGTTCGGAGTAGATCTTACGGAAGCTCGGACTATCCATACCTTTTATATGAACATAACCGATACGCCCGCCGGACAGTTTCTCTACTGTCCTACGGCAATTCTCCACCCATCTTTTATAGAGAAGTTCACTTTGCATCGCATAGGTAATTGGTTTGATAGTTTCCTCGAAACGTTTCTTCGTATTCGGATCATAGACCGAAAGAATTGTTTTACGATTTGACTTGCCTTCAAGCAGCGGGAAATAGTCGGCACCGGCCTTGACAGCCACACCGTCTATCTTCTCGATGATGCAACCGGGCCTAACATCCGTTTTCTTCTTGGTAAGAGGGCTTTGGGCTATGATTTCCTTAATTTTCAATCCATCTCCGGTGTACGATTCATCATAGAACACACCCAAAGCGGCCGTAGGTAACGTTGCACCGGAAGCATAATAACGCGCTCCCGTATGCGAAGCATTCAGTTCGCCCAACATTTCACTCAGCATCTCCGTAAAGTCGTAGTTGTTGTTGATGTAAGGCAAGAACCGTTTATAACTTGCTTTATAGCCGGTCCAGTCTGTTCCTTGCAGATCTTCTACATAAAACTTATCGTCCACTTGTTGCCACACATGATCGAAGATATATTCACGCTCTCCATAAGGACGATAGTCAAAGAAAGCCTCAAACTCCACCGGAGTAACCTTGCTGCCCGCTACCTCTATTTTCTTCATGCCTTCGCTGCTGCAAAGGAAGATATTCTTTCCCTCTTTATCGGGCAGCAAAGCACCTGCACCTACGTCTTTCAAAAGGACTTTGGTTGAATTTTCCTTCAAATCATGCTTCCACAGGTCGTAGCCGTCCTCAAAAGTAGACAGGTAATAAAGCGCATCCCCTTTCGGAGTGAGCACAGCATCCGCCAGATGCGAGGAATTAACCGTCAGGCGTACAATACGATCGAACCGGTTCTCCAAATCGAATTTCAACGGTTCCACCTTCTTTTCTTTCTCCGCACCGTCTTCCTTATCGGTTTTCTTTTTAGTTTCTTTCTTCTTTTCAGCCTTCTCCTTTGCTTCTTTCTCCGCTTTTTCAGCCTCTTCCACTAAAGCCGTCTCTTCCTTGCTCATAAGGAAACGGTCGTAAGCCTCGGCATCGAAGAACATGATATAGGTGTCATCCTCAGATCCCCAACTGCCATGACTGCGATATCCGGCGCGGTCGCTTGTCCAAATCATCGCTTTTCCGCCCAATACCCATTTGGCATTGCCGTCCGTATAGCCGCTTTCGGTCAGATTCACCATTTCGCCCTTTCCGTCGGCATTCAGCAACACTACATCCTTGTTATTCCAACCACCGATACCTATAAAATCGGAAAGTATCCATTTACTGTCCGGACTCCACCGGAACCATTGGTCGCCATCGGAATAGGAGTACTGGTATTTGGCATCCATTACAGTACGCACAGCTTTCGTCTTCAGATTGATAACGCGGATGGCCGCACGATTTTCAAGGAATGCCACTTCTTTGCCATCAGGACTATATTGCGGCTGGAAAGAGGCTGCTTCCGAATTGGTCAGACGCTCCTCTTTCAGCTCCGTAGCGTACGTAAACAGTTTTTCATCCTTACGGACAATAGCCGAAGTGTAAAGCTGCCAAAGACCGCCACGCTCGGAAGCATATACCAAAGAACGCCCGTCAGGAGCAAAATCAACACCACGTTCCTGACAAGGAGTATTTGTGACCTGCTTAGTGGTTTTGTAATCTACTGAAGTAACATACACATCTCCGCGAAGCACAAAAGCCACTTCCTTGCCGTTGGGAGACAAAGCCATCTCCGTAGCTCCACTACTCTTAATCTGGCGAATCAAATCTTTGTCACTCTTGTCGGAAACAATGCTGATGTTCACTTTCCGAGGCTCTCCGCCCGGAACCAAAGTATAGATTTCACCGTCAAAGCCATAACAAAGCCTGCCGTCTGCGGCTATACTGAGAAAGCGAACCGGTTGCTTTGTGTGGTGAGTGACCTGTGTGGCAGAAGCCGCACCGGGAGTACGCCGATACACATTGAAAGTTCCGTTTTCCTCGCTCAAATAGTAGAAAGACTTACCGTCGGGGGCCCAAACCGGCTCGCGGTCTTCACCACCAAACGTTGTCAATTGCCGATAAGCCGGCTTTTCACCCGGAGCATACATCCATATATCGCGAGCAATAGGAGAAACCTGATGCTTACGCCAATAATCCTCATACCCCTTTTTATCCTGATAGAGCACTGTTCCTTCCTTATTGATAGAGATGCATTCCATTGGCATCGGTGAATAAAGGACAGGACGCCCACCCTCTACCGATACTTTATACACCTGCCTGAATTGTCCATTGGAAGGAAAAAGAACCGTTTCGGCAGAAGGCATTATGTCTGCGGAGAACAGGATATGTCCGGCATCACTAAAGGCCACAGGCGTCTCACTTCCCGAATGGGTAGTCAATCGGCGCGGCTCGCCTCCCTCTTTGGAAACAATGTAAACATCCATGCTTCCCATACGGTCGGAAGCAAAAGCAATCCGCTTGCCGTCAGGACTCCACACCGGCTCCGTATCATGGGCGGGATTGGTGGTGAGCTGCATGGCACGCCCACCGTCAACCGGAACCGTATAGATATCGCCTTTATAAGTAAAAGCAATCGTAGTTCCGTCGGGAGAAATGGCACAATGACGCAACCAAAGCGGAGCATCCTGTGCAGAAGTAAAAGCCGCCAAACAGACTGCGGCCAAAGAGAATAATAGTTTTTTCATATACGGGTAATAAAAAAGGACGAACGACATAAAAATGATAAAAAAGCAAAAAGCCTCACGCCTTTTCCTTTCCGGTAAAAGTTCGTGAGGCTTTGCTTATGCTTTTAAGTTATCTCTCAATTAGAGAGCGCCTACTTCTTTCAGAGCAGCATTAGTTTTGTGAACAGCAGCAGCGCTGGCAGCAAACTTAGCTTTTTCGTCAGCGTTCAGTTCCAGTTCTACAATCTTTTCAACACCGTTCTTGCCGAGGATTACGGGAACACCGATACAGATGTCCGATTCACCGTACTCGCCTTCCAATGCTACCGAGCAAGGGATCATCTTCTTCTGGTCATGGATAATAGATTCAACCACATAAGCACCAGCCGCACCCGGAGCATACCATGCAGAAGTACCCAGCAACTTGGTCAGCGTAGCACCGCCCACCATAGTAGAAGCAACCACTTCGTCCAGCTTCTCTGCGCTCAACAAAGTGCTTACGGGAATGCCCTTGTAAGTGGCCAGACGAGCCAAAGGAATCATAGTGGTATCACCATGACCGCCGATAACCATGCCTTCTACTTCGTTGGCATTGCAGCCCAAAGCCTGAGACAAGAAATATTTGAAACGAGAGCTATCCAAAGCACCGCCCATACCGATGATGCGGTTCTTAGGAATACCCAAAGATTTCAGAGACAAATAAGTCATGGTATCCATCGGGTTAGAGATAACCACGAGAATAGCATTAGGAGAATATTTCAGAATGTTCTGTGCAACCGACTTAACGATGCCTGCATTCACACCAATCAACTCTTCACGAGTCATACCCGGCTTACGGGGAATACCTGAAGTGATTACGACAACATCAGAGTTAGCAGTCTTCTCATAATCGTTGGTACAACCTACAATCGTGGTGTCGAAGCCCAACAGTTGAGCAGTCTGCATCATATCCATTGCTTTACCCTCTGAAACGCCTTCTTTCACATCCAGCATTACCACTTCGTCAGCCACTTCATTAAAGGCTAACACATTAGCGCATGTAGCACCTACGTTACCTGCACCTACTACGGTTACTTTTGACATAATTTCTAAAGTTTTTTGTTTATATAGTGTTCTATAAAGTTGCCACAAAAGTACAACGACATTCCTAATTAAAGAAATATTTCCATAATAATTTTAGTTAAATGAAGAATTTGATAGGGGATAGTGATTAGTGATTAGTGATAAATGCTTATTTTTGCGGTGATTTACGATTATGGGCAGAGATGATCCGCCACTAATCATTCATCATCAAACATTAATCACTATAAAAAATGAACAATAAAAAAAATACACTCCAAATTGTTGTCGGAAGTCTTTTGGTACTATTATTAATAGGTGTTACCGTATTGCTGATTTCAGAGAAACGAACCAATAATGAATTGGTGCAGGAATTCAATCTGGAAAAAGAAGACCTGGAAAACCAATACACCGATTTCGCCAAACAATACGATGAGTTGAAACTGACTGTCTCCAACGACTCCCTCTCCGTCCTATTGGAACAGGAACAGCTAAAGACGCAACGGCTGCTGGAAGAGCTCCGCACCGTAAAAAGCACCAATGCCACCGAAATACGCCGTCTGAAAAAAGAACTGGCAACCCTTCGTAAAGTAATGATAGGCTATATCAACCAGATAGACTCGCTGAGCCGTCTCACCAACCACCAAAAGGAAGTGATAGCCGACGTCACCCGTAAATACAATGTTGCTTCACAACAAATCAGCAACCTTTCCGAAGAAAAGAAAAACCTGAATAAAAAAGTGACGCTTGCAGCCCAGTTGGATGCAACGAACATCAATATTCAGGCCACCAACAAACGGGGCAAAAAAGCCAAAAAGGTAAAAGACGTCGTTAAACTGAAAATCAATTTCACAATCGTCAAAAATATCACTGCCGAAACCGGAGAACGCACCCTCTACGTCCGCATCACCAAGCCCGACAATGATGTGCTGAGCAAAAACGCATCCAACACGTTCCCCTATGAGAATCGTGAACTGGCATACTCCATCAAGAAATATATAGAGTACAACGGCGAAGAACAGAGCGTTACGGTGTATTGGGATGTCGAAGAGTTCCTGTATGCAGGAAGCTACCGCGTAGACATATTCTCGGACGGAACGCTTATCGGTTCCCAGTCATTCAATCTGGATTGATTCAGACCGAAGAACAAAAGACTGTTTTCAGTATCTTCCCCCATCTTAAATCAAAAAAGTTGCAATTTATTTTGCAATATCATCAAAACCCTATACATTTGCATCGTTGCCTATGCAATTATTGTTGCTTTATTAGGTAAAGTTTCCACAAGTGTTTTAATGTATAGATACAATGAAAAAGTTCTTCTGTTTCATCTACTTGGCCTGTTTGGTGCTGCCCTTGGCCGCACAGGATGTTTTGAGTCTGGATAGTTGCCGTACATTGGCTATTGCCAACAACAAAGAACTTCTGATTGGCCGGACAAAAATCGAAGCGGCACATTACCAGAGAAAAGCGGCATTCACCAACTATCTGCCCAGCATTTCCGCCACCGGCGGATACATGCGCAACCAGAAAGAGTTCTCCCTGCTGAATGATGCACAAAAAGGAGCGCTCGGCTCCGTAGGGACACAGATGAGCGGTGCGTTGCAAAACGGCATTCAGGGAATGATAACCCAAAACCCGCAACTGGCTCAGAACCCACAATTCATGGCGCTTGTACAGTCCTTAGGCAACATAGACATTGCCACTCCCTTGAACGGATTGGGACAATCACTTGTCGACGCATTCCGCACCGACACGCGCAACATGTACGCCGGAGCTTTGACCCTGACCCAACCACTCTATATGGGCGGCAAAATACGCGCCTACAACAAGATTACCAAATACGCCGAAGAGTTGGCCCGCCAGCAACACAACAGCGGAATGCAGGAAGTCATCCTAAGCACCGATCAGGCATATTGGCAGGTAGTATCTCTCGCCAACAAAAAGAAACTGGCAGAGGGGTATCTTGAGCTCCTGCAGAAACTGGAAAGCGATGTGGACAAGATGATTGCCGAAGGAGTAGCCACAAAAGCGGACGGGCTGTCAGTGAAGGTAAAAGTGAACGAAGCCGAAATGACACTGACAAAGGTAAATGACGGTCTGAGCCTTTCCAGAATGTTGCTATGCCAGCTATGCGGATTGGACCTCAGCACTCCCATCACTTTGGCAGACGAAAAGGAAGATGACTTATCTCCCACTCCCGCAGACAACAGCAGCATCAATATAAATAATGTATATGCCATGCGACCGGAAGTGCGCAGTCTGGAACTTGCCACACAAATCTATAAGCAGAAAGTGAATGTCACCCGTTCGGAATACCTGCCATCCGTAGCCCTTATAGGGAACTACATGGCAACAAACCCTTCCGTATTCAACAGCTTTGAAAACAAATTCAAAGGCATGTGGAACGTAGGTGTCATGGTCAGTATGCCCATTTGGCATTGGGGAGAAGGAATTTATAAAGTGAAAGCCGCCAAAGCCGAAGCCCGTATCACCCAATACCAACTGGACGATGCCAAAGAAAAGATAGAACTGCAAGTCAGCCAATCGGTTTTCAAAGTGAACGAAGCTGCCAAGAAACTTATCATGGCCGAAAAGAATTTGGAAAAGGCTGATGAGAACCTGCGTTACGCCACTCTCGGATTTGAGGAAGGAGTTATCCCCGCAAGCAACGTGCTGGAAGCGCATACCGCCTGGCTGTCAGCCCAATCGGAAAAGATAGATGCGCAAATAGACGTGAAACTGACGGAAATCTATCTGAAGAAGGCAACAGGCAGTTTAAACGTTGGAAATTAAAGATTGAGGACCGGCATAGCTAATGTTGACCTTTAGGAAATAGCATTTGCAAGCCTGCAAATTATAAACCTGCAACCGTAAACAAATACGTATAATCAACTCATATAATCTTGATATAACATCTACTTAAATTATAAAATGGATACAAAATCACAAAACAGTAACATGTTGCTGGCATTCCTCACGCTGACGGGAGTGATTGCCATTGTTGCCCTGGTAGGTTTCTTCATGCTGCGCAAGGGACCGGAAATCATACAAGGCCAAGCAGAAGTAACAGAGTACCGCGTATCAAGCAAAGTGCCGGGGCGTATCCTGGAATTCCGGGTAAAAGAGGGACAGAGCGTGCAAGCCGGAGATACACTTGCCATTATCGAAGCCCCGGATGTACAAGCGAAACTGGAACAGGCACGTGCCGCCGAGGCTGCCGCACAAGCCCAAAACGAGAAAGCACTGAAAGGCGCCCGTCAAGAACAAATACAGGCAGCCTATGAGATGTGGCAGAAAGCTCAGGCAGGACTTGCCATAGCCGAAAAATCGTACAAGCGCGTAAAAAACCTGCACGACCAAGGAGTGATGTCCGCCCAAAAGCTGGATGAAGTCACCGCCCAGCGTGATGCGGCACAGGCCACCGAAAAAGCAGCCAAAGCCCAATATACTATGGCAAAGAACGGAGCCGAACGTGAAGACAAAGCCGCCGCAGCAGCCTTGGTGGAACGGGCCAAAGGAGCCGTTGCCGAGGTGGAATCGTACATCAAAGAAACCTACCTGATAGCCCAGACCGCCGGAGAAGTTTCCGAAATATTCCCCAAAGCGGGCGAACTGGTGGGCACAGGCGCTCCAATCATGAATATCGCCATTATGGATGACATGTGGATTACTTTCAATGTACGAGAGGACTTACTGCAAGGATTGGGCATGGGAACAGAGTTTGAAGCCTTTATTCCCGCTCTCGACAGGAATATCCGCCTGAAAGTGTACTATATGAAAGACCTCGGCACATACGCCGCCTGGAAAGCAACCAAGACTACCGGGCAATTCGACTTAAAGACATTTGAAGTAAAAGCATCCCCGCAAGAGAGAGCAGAGGGTTTGCGTCCGGGAATGAGTGTGATATTGAAGAAGTGAGATAAGGCAACAGGGTGGTAAAATGATAAGACGATAAAGCGCCAATGGGAAGAAACAATAAATATATAGTCCTGTGGAACGTAATGAAACGTGAATTTCGCCGTCTCGTTTCACGCCCGCTATACCTGTTTTGCATGGTAATAGCGCCTTTATTCTGCTATATATTCTTCACGACATTAATGGATTCCGGCCTGCCTACCGACATGCCGGTCGGTGTAGTAGACCAGGACATGACCGCTACCTCACGCCAATTGGTACGCAACCTGGACGCTTTTGAACAAACGGCAGTCGTGGCCCATTATCCTAACATTGCCGATGCGCGTATCGCCATGCAAAAAGGAGAAATTTACGGTTTCTACTACATCCCCGAAGGAACATCAGCCAAAGCACAAGCCCAGCGGCAGCCCAAAGTGTCTTTTTACACCAACAACACACTGCTCATAGCCGGCTCATTACTTTTCAAGGATATGAAGATGATGAGCGAACTGGCATCGGGTGCTGCCGCACGTGCTGCATTATATGCCAAGGGAGCTACGGAAAAGCAGGCCATGGCATTTCTGCAACCGATTGTCATCGACACTCACCCGCTGAACAATCCCTGGCTGAACTACTCCGTATACCTGTGCAATACTTTTGCCCCAGGCGTGCTGATGCTGCTTATCTTTATGGTAACCGTCTATTCCATAGGCGTGGAAATCAAAGACCGCACTGCCCACGAATGGCTGCACATGGGAAACAACTCCATCTGGATTTCCCTTGCAGGAAAGCTGCTGCCACACACTGCCATATTCTTCCTTATGGGAATACTGTACAATGTTTATCTGTACGGTTTCCTGCACTTTCCCTGCAACAGCGGAATTCTGCCGATGCTGCTCGCCACCCTCTGCCTGGTGCTGGCATCGCAAGGTATGGGCATACTTATGATAGGCACGCTCCCCACACTGCGTCTGGGACTTAGTTTCGCCTCTTTATGGGGTGTCTTGTCGTTTTCCATGTGCGGACTGTCATTCCCCGCAATGGCTATGCACCCCGTACTGCAAGGTTTAGCAAACTTATTTCCCTTGCGCCATTACTTCCTCATCTATGTAGACCAAGCCTTGAATGGCTATCCGATGATTTACTCATGGACGAATTATGTGGCGCTGCTTATTTTTATGATGCTTCCTTTCCTCGTTGCCCACAGGCTGAAAGAAGCATTGATATACTATAAATACGTACCCTGATGAAACAGTTGACATTCAAACAGAAAGTTGTACAAGGCATATACGATCTGTTCTATATATGGAAACAGGAATTCCGCACGACCTTTCGCGATCAGGGCGTGCTGATCTTCTTTGTGCTTGTTCCGTTGGTTTATCCACTGATATACTCTTTCATCTACACCAACGAAACAATTCGCGAAGTGCCCACCGTAGTTGTGGACAACTCGCGCAGCTCCTTAAGCCGGGAGTATCTGCGGAAAGTGGATGCCAGTCCCGAAACAAGCATCGTGGCATATTGCGCCGACATGGAAGAAGCCAAACTCATGCTGAAAGACCGCAAAGCATACGGCATCATCTACATACCGGCTCATTTCAGTGATGATATAGTGCAAGGCAAACAAACACAAGTCAGCATCTTCTGCGATATGAGCGGACTGCTTTACTATAAAGCATTGCTGACAGCCAACACAAACGTATCACTCGCCATGAACGCGGCTATCAAAATGGAGCGTGCCGGCAATACCACCGCCCGCCAGGACGAAATAACAGCCTACCCCATTGAATATGAAGACGTAGCCATTTTCAACCCGACAAACGGATTTGCCGCTTTCCTAATTCCCGCCGTACTCATACTGATCATACAACAGACGTTGCTCTTGGGCATCGGCTTGTCTGCCGGAACAGCCCGCGAACACAACCAGTTCAAAGATTTAGTCCCTATCAACCGCCATTATAACGGCACGCTACGCATTGTAATGGGAAAAGGACTGAGCTATTTTATGGTTTATTCGTTGGTAGCCGTATATATACTATGCGTAGTGCCCCGTCTTTTCAGCCTCAACCAAATCGCAATTCCCGGCGTGCTGACACTGTTTACCCTACCCTATCTGACAGCTTGCATCTTTTTTGCAATGACGGCATCCATTGCCATACGCAACCGGGAAACTTGCATGTTGTTGTTTGTGTTCACTTCCGTACCATTATTGTTTCTGTCCGGCATCTCCTGGCCGGGAAGTGCAATGCCTTCATTCTGGAGATATTTTTCCTATCTCTTCCCTTCCACATTCGGGATCAACGGCTATGTACGGATTAATAGTATGGGAGCCACACTCAACGAAGTAGCTTTTGAATACCGCGCCCTGTGGATGCAAACCGGAATTTACTTCCTCACCACCTGCTTCGTCTACCGCCGGCAAATCATACAAAGCAGAAAGAATCACTCTTCCTTGTACCCTGCCAGGTTGTAGCATACCGGCACTGTGCTGTTGCCAACACGATATATGCCGAACTTAAAATAGTAACCGTCATCATCATTACGCCCTATCTGGATTACTTCATTATTCACGATGTGCTCCTTAACGGTTTTCTTCTTGTCGGTGTATTCCATTTGCACATCCAGCTTACCGGGCTTCACTATGTTTTCAGCTTCTTTGCCGTATGTAGTCCAGTCGATATGAACACGAAAAGTAACCCAACAATCTTTAGGGAAATCGGCAAAAGGCATCTTATAGGCAATTGTAGACGACTTGTACTTGGAAGTTACGGGGTTCATTACCGGCGTTTTCTCAGGACTTGCGTTGCAACGGTCTGTTTTGTCTGTCAGCCAACGGCGATCCGAATTTGCCTTGATATAGAACCAACCGCCGGAGAAACCGAAAGCCAACGGCGGATAACCACCCTGCTCTACCAACCAGCCGTTCTTCTTTCCGGCCTTATATACGGGATTTCCCTTTTTATCCTTCACCGGATTTCCCTGCTTGTCCAGTTTTGCAACCTTCTCATGCCCTGTATTCTTTTTGAATATAGTGGTCTTATCCAATTCCAAGAACTCATCGACAGTCAGTTTCTTTACTTCACCTTCGGGAGTCTGCACAAGCGTGCGGTCGGGCATACCATGCCACTGGGCAAAAATCGTGGAGACATTACTATCCAAAGCAGATGGAATATACACAGAAAACTCATAATCGCGTGAAACTCCTTGCGGACAAATACCTTTGCCATGATGATATACGGTTTTAGTGATTTGCGCTTTACGATAAGCATCTGCCGGCAACCCCTTAAAATCGGCCGAGGTGGCGTAACAATAAGAAAACTCGGCACGCCCTTTGGTTTCTCCCTTTCCGTATCCTTCCAGCGTGTTATCCTCTTTGCGCAATTCGAAGCGGTAAGAAGGTTTGCCGGCAAACAAACGTGTGAAATCCCGTCGAATTGCATGTTTCTTATTTGTGCCCACAGCCACCCAACAGCCATCTATAATCTGATCGAGACGTGCTGTATCAGCTTGAACGTTTACCCGTTTAGTCAAAGGAACCAGTGTTTCAGCGTTCTTGACTTGTGCAGTCAGTGTTGTGATGCAACCCGCTGCCATTGCCATGCAGATAATAAAAATGTTTTTCTTCATCCTATTTTGATATTAAGCTTAAATTTATGTCACAAAAATACGAAAGCTATTGTTCAGCCCCTATCCTATTTGTTTCAGAAAACCCTATATTTGTGCAATTCGTCACTATCCTAACAGAAATTTTGAAAGATATCACTATCTTTGGTGCATCATAATTTTTACGGTTTTATAATGAGTAATCTTAAAAAGATAACGGCACTCCTGTTACTTTTATGTACAACAGGAGTTTCCTATGCCTATTCAGAGGCTTGGAGACAGATAAACTTCTCTTATATTTCCATTAACGACGGCTTGTCGCAAAGCACCGTATTCTCCATAGCACAGGACAAGCTCGGGAATATGTGGTTTGCCACTTATGACGGTGTCAATAAATACGATGGATACGCGTTCACAGTCTACCAGCACGATGAGAACGACCCGAACAGCATTGCCAACGACATAGCCCGCATTGTCATGACCGACAGCAAGGGACGCGTGTGGATCGGTACTCGTGACGGACTGTCTTACTACGATGAGAACAAGGATAAATTCCAAAACTTTTCCTATGAGAAGAACGGCAAGCGCCTGCAAGTCAACGGCATTGTAGAAGTATCTGTCGACCTGTTGCTTGTCAGCACATCAGAGGGACTGACCATGTTTGACATCCCTGCCTCCCAATTTGTGGATGATGCTTGCAGCACAACAATGCGCCGGATAATCGCATCCTCCCTTTACAGGCATGGAGAGCAAATCTATATAGGTACACGCGGAGACGGACTGTACTGCTATTCCATTCCACAGAAAAGGCTCGAAAAACTCACTTATATACCAAACAGCAGGCAGATTCAAAGCATACTGCAGCAGTCGCCTACCCGCATATGGGTAGCAACAGAAGGTTCCGGACTTTTCCTTATCAACCCTAAAACCCAAGAGGTCAAGGTCTACAAACACTCACCGTCCAATCCGAAAAGCATCAGTTCCAACTACATCCGTTCATTGGCGCTGGATGCGCAGAACCGCTTATGGATAGGCACTTTCAGTGACCTTAACATCTACCATGAAGGCAATGACTCTTTCATGTCTTACAGCAGCGATCCCGTAGAAAAAGGAAGCCTGTCGCAGCGTTCGGTGCGCAGTATCTTCATGGACTCGCAAGGAGGCATGTGGTTAGGAACCTATTTCGGCGGACTGAATTACTATCATCCTATCCGTAACCGATTCAAGAACATAGAACGTATTCCCTTTAAGAACTCACTCAGTGATAATGTGGTGAGCTGTATTGTTGAAGACCGTCAGAAAAATCTGTGGATAGGCACCAATGACGGCGGACTGAACCTGTACAACCCGGAAAACCGGCACTTCATCCATTATGCATTACAGGAGAACCAGCGTGAAGAGGGGTTCGGGTCCAACAACATCAAATCCGTATATGTGGATGACACAAGAGGATTGGTATACATAGGCGCACATGCCGGAGGCTTAAGCATTTTGCATCGCAACAGCGGACGCATAGAGAACTTCAACCAGCGCAACAGCCGGCTGGTCAATGAAAATGTATATTCCATCCTTCCCGACAAAGACAATACTTTCCTGTTGGGCACATTAAGCGCCTTAGTTCACTTCAACCCGGAGAAACGGAGCTTCACTACGATAAGCCGGGAAAGCAATGGCACACCGGTTACTTTCCAGAAAATCACCACTCTGTTCCGGGATTCCCAAAAGCGTCTTTGGGTAGGTAGCGAGGAAGGCATATCCGTATTCAGGCAACATGGAACAGAAATAGAAAGAATACCACTTCTACCGGCGTCCACCATAACGAAATCATTCACCAACTACATTTATGAAGCCGCTAACGGCCTGATTTGGGTAGGTACGCGCGAAGGAGCCTATTGCTTCAACGAAAAAGACAAGCAGATAAAACGATATACCATAGCCAACGGCCTACCTAATAATGTAGTTTACGGTATACTCGAAGATTCTTACGGACGCTTATGGATGAGTACCAACCAGGGGGTTTCATGCTTCAATCCGTCTACTGAGAAATTCCGCAATTTCACCGAAGCAGACGGACTGCAAAGCAATCAGTTCAACACCTCTTCCTGCTATCGTACTTCCAACGGTCAAATGTTCTTCGGCGGCATAAACGGTCTCACCACTTTCCGCCCGGAACTACTACAAGACAATCCCTATACTCCTCCGGTTGTAATCACCAAACTGGAGCTTTTCAATAAAGTCGTACGTCCGGATGACGAAACCGGTATTCTTACCAAAAACATCAGCAATACGGAAAGCATCACGCTGAAATCCTGGCAAACGGCTTTCTCTCTGGAATTTGTCGTATCGAACTACATATCCGGCAAACACAACACTTTTGCTTATAAATTGGATGGTTATGACAAAGAATGGTACTATCTCACCAATAAGCGTACCGTCTCCTATTCCAACCTGCCTCAAGGCACTTATCGCTTTATGGTGAAAGCTGCCAACAATGACGGCAAGTGGAACAGCACACCAACCATATTGGAGATTGTGGTACTGCCTGTCTGGTATAAAACATGGTGGGCCGTCCTCCTCTTCTTTGCCACTTTCATTGGTTTCATCACTTTTGTATTCCGCTTTTTCTGGTTGCGTAAAAGCATGGAAGCCAAACTTGAGATGGAACGCCGCGACAAGGAGCATCGTGAAGAAATCAATCAAATGAAGATGCGTTTCTTCATCAACATTTCACACGAACTACGCACCCCGCTCACTTTGATCCTGGCACCGCTGCAAGAGGTTATCAGTAAAATCAACGACCGCTGGGCCCGTAACCAACTGGAATACATCCAGCGGAATGCAAATCGCCTGCTGCATCTTGTCAACCAATTAATGGACTACCGACGTGCGGAACTCGGCGTTTTTGAATTGAAGGTGAAGAAAGCCAATGCCGACCGCCTCATTCGTGAAAACTTCTTATATTACGACAAGCTGGCACGCCACAAGGAAATTAGTTATACATTCCATTCGGAGCTGGAAGACAAAGAGGAAATCTTCGATCCCCATTACCTGGAACTGATTATCAATAATCTCTTGTCTAATGCATTTAAGTATACCGATAACGGGAAAAGCATTACCGTAACTCTGAAGGAAGAAAACAATTGGCTGGTGTTACAAGTCAGCGACACCGGCATAGGAATCCCGATGAACAAACAGGGAAAAATATTCGAGCGCTTTTATCAGGTAGAAAGCCAGCATATAGGAAGCGGAATAGGACTTTCACTGGTACAGCGCCTTGTCGAATTACATCATGGACACATCGAGCTGGAAAGCGAGGAAGGCAAAGGCAGCACTTTCTTTGTCTACCTGCCGCAAGATCCCTCTGCTTATAAATCTTCCGAACAGGCCGACTCCAATATCCCGAATGAAGAAGAACAGGCCTACTCTACCAATTCTAAAGAGATGTACTTCATTGATACGGAAAAGATGGAGAATGTTTCTATAGAAACCGGAGACAAAAAACGAGGCACGATTCTCATAGTAGAAGATAATCAGGAAATCCGTCACTATCTGTGTAGCGGGCTGGCTGACTTATTCAACACACTGGAAGCCGGTAACGGTGAAGAAGCATTGGAAAAGCTGAAAGACAATGAAGTCGATATCATTATCACCGACGTTATGATGCCCGTAATGGACGGCATCAAATTGTGTAAGAATGTAAAACAGAATATACGTACCTGTCATATTCCTGTTATCATCCTATCTGCCAAGACCGACATAAAAGATCAACTGGAAGGGTTGCAAGTAGGAGCAGACGATTATATCCCCAAGCCTTTTGCCATTGCCGTCATCACCTCCAAGATACAGAATATGATGCGCACCCGTCGGCATATGCTGGAGCGATATGCCAAATCGCTGGAAGTGGAACCCGAAAAGATCACTTTCAACGCCATGGATGAGGAACTATTGAAACGCGCCGTAAATATTGTGGAAGAGAACATAGACAATATTGAGTTCTCCACTGATGAGTTTGCACAAAAAATGAATATGAGCCGTTCCAATTTACATTTAAAGCTGAAAGCAATAACAGGAGAATCTGCCATCGACTTCATCCGAAAAGTCAGGTTTAAGAGGGCAACCGAACTGCTAAAAAGCGGACGCTATACAGTGGCCGAAGTTAGCAGCATGGTAGGGTTCAACTCATCATCCTATTTTGCAACCTGCTTTAAGAAGTATGTAGGTTGTCTGCCTACTGAGTATATAAAGAAAGCAAAGGGGTAGTTATAACCCCTTTTTAAACAAATCTAATATTTCATTCAACAACTTTGATAAAATATATCGGTTTTCAAAAAAAGCTGGAACAAGGCATATCACTCTCCCTAAGCAAATATCATACATTTGCAACGAGAAAATGAATTTTTATTAATAAAAACCAACAACAGTTTTTTAACATGAAAACCAAATTGTTAACCATCTCAAGATTGGTAAAGCTCTTTGCCATAGTAGCATTAGCTTTAGTCCACACTTCTTGTGACGAAACGGAGACAACAGACTCTACGGGGTTCATTCTTCATTATTATGGCGTGACGGACATAGGCCCTTCTATGACGTACACATTGGAAGCACCGACTTATAAAGGAAGCGCTCCCTATGATTTCACCATTACAGGCGTTACACTTAATGACGAAGCCTGCACCACCGAAAGTTTCGTAATAGATGCCGAAACCGGTGCTATCAACATTCAGAACACAGCAAATCTGGCTACCGGACTTTATGCTATCAGCGTGGGGTGCTACTCTAACGGCAAATACTTTGAGTTTAAAGATGCGATTCAGATAAATATGTTGTTAGCAGTTCCCGAAGGTGTTACTGTTACTCCCGCTGAAGTGGTTGTGAAAATGGAAGATAAAAACTGGTGGGAAGCCAGTGCACAAGTAACGACTGATACAGAGAAGCATGTAAGCATCACCGGATATGCCATTGCAGAAGATGAAAGCAAGGAGTATTTAAAGTACTTCACGATTTCTGATGACGGCATTATCACGTTCAATCCTGAAAAGAAAGATAATATAATTCCGGGAGAAAAGTATGTGATAAGTCTGAAACTAAAAACAAAAGCCGGTGAACATCTTTATGCTGATGCAGTAACTTTCAACGTTATTTTCAAGCCACTGAAATTACAGTATGCCCCGAATGAAGTTAGAGTAGAAAAAAATATAGCACACGAATCACAGTTGCCTACCATACAAGGCTCTTCAGAAGGCAGAACCTATACCATTAAATCCATTACTCCCGAAATCTCCGGATTTACAATAGATGCTGCAACCGGTAAAATCTCTATTGCAGAGAATACTCTGACCCAGATTGGGAACGTATATGAAGTAGACGTTACAGTTACCAATGAATATGGAACTTCAGACTTCCCCAAAGCCTATATCGTTACAGTGGTAGACTTTATTAATCCGATTGATCCGGAAACATTCAAATACGAAGTTCCTGAAACCTACGAAGGAAAAGGATACACCATACCCTTAATCAATGAATTCAAAGGAGATGAAGTGATATTTGACTTTGCCGAAGATAATTCTGACATCATCAAAGAACAGATTGAAAAGAATAGAATAAGCATAGACAAGGTTAACGGCACTATTACCATTGCTGAAAATAACACATTAACTCCTGAGGATTATACGGTGAAAGTAAAAGCTGCCAATCCCAAAGGAGAAGTTTCAAGTTCTTTCACATTAACAATAAAGGAAAATCCGAATAAATTCACATTCTACTATGGTAACAATATAGGATTGCTTCCAGAGGAAAACTATGCGAACCAATATGCATATGATACGAAAGAGGATTTTCAAGCAGCGCAATTGATACCAACAACAACTCTTAACAAGAAAAAGGCAAAATGGGAAATTATAACTAAAAAAAATGGGGCTACAGACAAAAATTCCACAGGAGTTGGTGCCACTATTAATGAAACGACAGGAGTTATTGACTTCTCAAATGCAAGTTTCTTAGATCAAGATAATAAAAAACCAATGATGAACATAGGCATGATTGTTGTTAAAGCTACTTGCGGTGAAGGAGATTTAGCTTACTCTGTTACGGTACCTATCTTTATCAGATCTAATAAAGTGACAGAAGATGGAATAATGTTAGATTATCGTCCTTTCGTATTCAAAGTTAATCCCAAAACGGGTGGCGAATCAGTGCAGCCTCTTATCACCTGTCCGAATCAAGATTTATTAAGAGTAGATTATCGTAGAACCTTTAGATTCTTTGACATAAATATGGCAGAAACAGGTTACCTCCCAGAAAATAAAGGCAGCATAATGTATGATGTATGGGATGCCTGTTATAAAGAAATGAATCTACCAATAGGTACCGGATCAAAGAAACCGATGTCTTATTATGATACTTCTAAATATATTAACAAGGATCATCTTGATGTCTTACTAGGATACGTAAAGCCAGAACATAAAACAGTCATCATCAATCCAAATAAATGGAAATCGGCTGATGGCGTATTTGCAAATGGTGTACTTATAGGAAGTATGACATGTCATCCTAATGGAAGAGAAGACAGCAATCTTAATAGTGGGTCTAAGCTGAACCCTATAGCTATTTGGTTCGACGAAAACTTTTAATCTAACAAAACAATAATATAATTATGTATAAACCAACATATCATACATTGAGTAAAAGAGGGTATATTACCCTCTTAGCTCTCCTTGTCTCCATTATCACCTTTGCACAAGGTATAACAGTGAAAGGAGTTGTTATTGACGAAACTGACATTCCCCTTATCGGTGCAACCGTTCAGGTAAAAGGCGGACAAGCCGGCGCAGCTACCGACTTAGACGGAAATTTTACTCTGACAGTAAATAAGAACGCAACCTTGGTTGTCAGTTATATCGGCTATTTGACACAAGAAGTAAAAGTACAAGGCAAGAATCAGCTTACGATTAAACTCGTTCCCGACAGTAAGACATTGGATGAGGTTGTAGTAGTAGGTTATGGCACAATGAAGAAAAGTGACCTTACCGGCTCCGTATCTTCCGTATCAGCCAAAGATGTAGAAGGCTTTCAGACCAGTTCTATTGCCGGAGCATTAGGCGGCCAGATTGCCGGTGTACAAATCACCTCTACCGACGGAACTCCGGGTGCAGGCTTCAACATCAGTATCCGCGGTGTGGGTACATTGACAGGAGACGCCTCTCCCCTCTATATCGTAGACGGTTTCGAAGTATCGGACATCGATTATCTGTCCAACTCTGATATCGAATCTATCCAAGTATTGAAAGATGCTTCTTCTTCGGCCATTTACGGTGCACGTGCAGCTAATGGCGTAGTGTTGATTACGACTAAATCCGGTAAATCCGGTAAGCCTATCGTTACTTATAACGGTTCTGCTACTTATCGTAAAATTTCAAAGACTTTAGACCTGCTCTCTCCTTATGAATTTGTAAAACTACAAGGAGAAGTGAAGCCGGAACTGCTCACCGGATATTATCAAGAAGGAAATGATGCCGACGGTACACCTTATCGCTATCAGTCACTCGACGATTATATCGGTCTGAGTGGTGTAGACTGGCAAGGTGAAACATTCAATCCGACTTGGTCACAAGATCACAACTTCTCACTGATGGGAGGTAGTGACAACACCAAGTATAATGCTTCATTCTCACGTTACATTGAAAACGGTATTTTCAAGAACAGTGGTTTCGACAAGACAACAGCAAAATTCCGTCTCGACCAGAAAATCAACAAAAAGGTTTCATTCAACGTAACAGTAAACTATGCACAGACCAATCGTAAAGGTACAGGTACTTCCGGTGATTCCGGACGTTTCAATATGTTAGCACAAATATTGAGTGCCCGTCCTACCGGCGGTTTAAAACTTACCGATGAAGCATTGCTGGAATCAGCCATCGACCCTGAAATGCTGGAAACCGGTGAAAGCTTGGCACAGGTAAACCCTGTGAAGCAGACAGAATCTGTCACCAACAATAAACGCGCTGAGATGTGGTCGGCCAATGGTGCCCTCACTTGGGAAATCATCAAAGGTCTGACCTTCAAAACAGCAGGAACTTACAACACTACCAATAACCGCATAGACATATTCTATAAAGACGGTTCAAAAGAAGCCTACCGTAACGGTCAGAAACCGTACGGCCGTACCCAAATGGGACGTGATGTACGCTGGAGCAACAATAATACTTTGACCTGGAAGCAAAAAATCCAGAAGCACAATTACGACATCATGTTGGGTCATGAGGTATCTTATAGAAACAGCGAACACTTATTGGGTGAAGCCATGGATTTCCCGTTTGACAATCTGGGTAATAATAATCTTGGATTAGGAGCTGTTCCAAGCAAAGTGGAAAGCGGTTACAGCGAAAAAATGCTACTTTCATTCTTTGCCCGCGCCAACTATAGCTACAACAACCGATACTTACTGACTGCCACTGTACGTGCCGACGGTTCCACTGTGTTCTCACAAAAAAACAAATGGGGCTTTTTCCCCTCTTTCTCCGCAGCTTGGCGTGTGTCCGAAGAAGAATTCATGAAAGATCTCGACTGGATGTCCAACTTCAAAGTGCGCTTCGGTTGGGGTGTTGTAGGTAACGACCGCATCACCAACTATCTGTCTATGGATTTGTACACAGACAACAAATATGGCATAGGAAACAATACGGTAACTGTATTGACTCCCAAACAACTCAAGAACTCTGATTTGAAATGGGAAGGCTCAAGCACAGTAAACTTAGGTCTTGACTTAGGCTTCTTTGATAACCGTCTGAATCTGACAGCAGACTTCTTTATCAAAAACACCAAAGACTTATTATTGGCACAGTCATTGGCGCATGCCACCGGATTCAGTTCACAATGGCAAAATATCGGAAAAATCCAGAACAAGGGTATTGAACTCAGCTTAAGCTCCACCAACATCCAAACCAAGGACTTCAATTGGCAGACAAATTTCAATATCTCATTCATCAAGAATACTCTGGAAGCACTCTCTTCCGGTGAGCAGTATAGACTTGCCCGCTCAGGTTTCGACTCAAACTTTACCGGTGATGACTATATTGCTAAAGTAGGCGAATCTTTAGGTCTGATTTATGGTTATGAGTTCGACGGCATCTATCAAGCCGATGATTTCTACACCAATACAAACGGACAATTGGTGCTAAAAGAAGGAATTACCGATAATACGCGCTACTCTGGCGGCGTGAAACCCGGTGTGGTGAAATACAAAGACCAAGATGGTGACGGCAAAATTACAACTGCCGACCGTACAGTAATCGGCAATGCTATGCCCAAATGGTTTGGTGGTATCACCAATACGTTGGAATACAAAGGTATTGATTTCAGCTTCATGTTCCAATTCAATTACGGTAATGACATCTATAACGCTACGCGTCTCTATGCCACCCAATCCAGAAGTTCACGTAGAAATATGCTTGCAGAAGTAGCAGATCGTTGGAGTCCTACCAATGCCTCCAACCTCGTGCCTTCATACGACGGTTATATTACCAACGATGTATATTCCCGCTTCGTGGAAGACGGTTCATTCCTGCGTCTCAAGAATATCACCTTAGGTTATACATTGCCTCAGAAATGGACAAGCAAGTTCTATGTATCCAAACTGCGTGTTTATGCTACCGGTCAGAATCTGTTCTGCTGGAACAATTATAGCGGATATGACCCTGAAGTAAACAGTTTGAACGATCCGATGAGACCAGGACTTGATTGGGGTGCCTATCCTAAGAGTAGAGTGTTTACATTCGGTATAGATCTTCAATTCTAATTCATAAAAACAGATAATATGAAAAAATTAATATATTATATAGCGCTTTCAGTGATGTGTCTGCTTCCTGTTTCTTGTTCTTTGGAAGAAGAAATCAGCACTGAAGTAGAAAAAGAAAACTACTTGAACGACGCGAGTGAAGCGCAAAACGTTTTACTCGGTATTTATCTCACTAACGTAAGAGATGCCATGTATGGATATAATATGTCCATTTACTTCTCAATGGGAACTGATATTTCGCAAGTAGAAGGCAGTACAACGGAGAATTTCCGCATCCTGCCCACCAATGCATATCCTACTACACAAGCCGAAGTACAACAGACTTGGGAAGCACTCTACACAGGTATATACAGGGCCAATGACTTTTTGGAAGGTATCTCTGCCAAGATAAATACCTATTCGGAAAAAGATAAAGCATTAGCGACTATCTATATGGGAGAAGCCAGGGCATTAAGAGCCATGTACTACTTTGAATTGGTGCGCCGTTATGAAAACATACCGCTGATGACCAGTACCCAGATGTCCAATCAGAGCCCAAGCACATTTGTACAGGCAGACCCGGCAGATGTATATAAATTTATTGAAGATGATTTGATTTATGCCAGCGAAGTATTGCCTTACGCAACGGATGATACCGAACGGGAAGATAATAGTTTTCGCTTTTCCAAAGGTGCTGCATTGGGTTTGCTGACTAAAGTGTATGCCACTTGGGCCTCGAAAGATGCAAGCAAATGGGAGTATGCCGCCAAAACTGCACAAGTCCTCGTAGAATCAGGAAAACATGATTTATTGCCGGACTATGAGAAGTTATGGGAAAATACATGCAACAGTGTTTGGGACCCGGCCGAAAGTTTAATTGAGATCTCTTTCTACTCGCCTACCTACTCAAACAACAGTGATCCTGTGGGCCGTATCGGTAAATGGAACGGTGTAAAAACCACCGTAAAGATGGGTAAAAGCGGTAGCTGTGCCGGAAATGTAAAAGTAGTCCACACTTTCGTATTGGATTGGAGAGAAAGTAAAAATGCCGGTGATTTACGTCGTGATTTGTCCGTTGCCAACTACAGATATGGAGATAAGGAAACCATAGGCCGTTTCTATTGGGCAGCCAAAGTAACCGATGACGAAGCCACCGCATTGGATAAAGACCAAGATCCGGAAAAGTCACAAAAAGAAAAACAAAATTATACCCCGGCAAAATGGGATATAGATAAATATGTTAAGACTGTCAGCTTTATCAACAATGACAAGTCCAATGTGAACTGGTATGTGTTGCGTTATGCAGATGTATTACTGCTTTATGCAGAAGCATTGAATGAATGGAAGCATGGCCCGACTACCGAGGCTTATGATGCAATCAACAAAGTTCGCCGTCGCGGTTTCGGTAATCCGGACGATACTTCTATCTGTGATCTGCCTGCAGGGCTGGATGAAGCCGCTTTCCGCGAAGCTGTTCGAAAAGAGCGCGCATACGAATTAGCTTTTGAAGGACACCGCCGTTTAGACTTGGTACGCTGGGGAATCTACTACAAAACAATTCAAGAAACCTCCAACAAACTGTCGAACTGGTATTCATCAGCCAACTATGTCGTTGCCCAATATACCGAAGAAGGCAAGCATGAATTGATGCCTATTCCGCAACGCGAGATGGACTTATGCCCCCAATTCAAGCAAAACCCTAAATGGTAATCAGCCTACTGATTATTTCCTAATAAATCTCCAATATGCCTCTTACAGAAGCATATTGGAGATTATCTAAACACTTTTCAACAAAAGTGACATTCCGAAGATATAGATTGACTTCCTTTTCAACATTCTTACTACGGGGTTTACAAAGGAACTCTTAATTTTGTTTCCGTTACGGAACCAACTAATATCAATCACATTTAAACAACAAATAACATGAAAAAGAAACTTGTTCTCTTAGCTTTGGGGACACTGACTTTAGCATCGTGCCAGACACAACCTAAAGAAGACTACAGTTGGATTAAGAAAGGACTGGATGTAGCTTCTGCCCAATTAGAATTAACTGCAGAAGAAATTTCATCCACTAATATGTTGCCGCGTTCCATTCGTACAGGTTATGATATGAATTTTCTGTGCAGACAGTTAGAAAGAGACTCACTGACCTTTAAAGACTCTCTTCGCGCCTACCCGACAGCCGACCAAATGGGAAAACGCCGTTTGTGCAGCGTTTACGATTGGACCAGCGGTTTCTATCCGGGTTCTTTATGGTATGCTTACGAACTGACAGGCAATGACACCCTTAAAACATGGGCTATCCAATATACTAACTTACTGAATCCTGTACGTTATTATACTGGTACTCACGACTTAGGATTCATGGTCAACTGCAGCTACGGAAATGCAGAGCGCCTGTCTCCCAACGACACTATTGCAGCAGTAATGAAAGAAACAGCTGACAACTTATGCGGGCGCTTCAACGATTCCATTGCAGCTATCCGCTCCTGGGACTTCGGAACTTGGAATTTCCCTGTTATCATCGATAATATGATGAACCTGGATCTCTTGTTTAATGTTGCCAAAGAAACAGGAAACAATATTTATAAAGATATTGCCGTTAAACATGCAATGACTACTATGCACAACCATTTCCGTCCGGATTATACTTGCTGGCATGTAGTAAGCTACAACAACGACGGTACGGTAGAAAAGAAACAAACATTTCAGGGAAAGAATGATGATTCTTCATGGGCACGCGGTCAAGCATGGGCTGTATACGGCTACACTGCCTGTTATCGTGAAACAAAAGATACCACTTTCCTGAATTTCGCTGTAAAAGTGGCTGATATGATTATGGAACGTGTTAAAACAGACGATGCAATTCCCTACTGGGACTATGACGCTCCCGTCACTGACGAAACTCCGCGTGATGCATCTGCCGCTTCCGTAACCGCTTCTGCATTGATAGAGCTGAGTACAATGGTACCCGACGGAAATAAATACTTGGATTATGCAGAACAAATTCTAAAGAGTTTATCAAGCGATGCTTATCTGGCCAAAATAGGTGAGAACCAGGGATTCATCCTGATGCACTCCACCGGTTCCCTGCCCAACGGTTCGGAAATAGACACTCCCCTGAACTATGCAGATTATTATTATCTGGAGGCTTTAAAGCGTTTTATGGACCTGAAAGGCATCAGTTATAACAATCTCTAATAATCCGAATAAGACATACATTAAGTATTATGAATAAAAATTTTAAATATATACTCCTGCTGACACTTGCGTGTTTCATAGGAAAAGTAAATGCCCAAGAATTAAAAAATGAAGTTTTCTCACTTCTTAACCTGGATTATCCCGGTTTGGAAAAGGTAAAGGCTTTGCACCAAGAAGAAAAGGATGCAGATGCGGCCAAAGCATTGCTCGACTACTATCGTGCACGCACCAATGTGAAAACTCCCGATATCAATTTGAAGAAGATTACAATCAGCAAAGAAGAGCAACAGTGGGCGGATGATGCTTTATCACACACTTTCTTCTCCCATAAAGGATATCAGCCGTCATTCAACTACGGTGAAGACATTGACTGGAAGTATTGGCCGGTAAAAGACAATGAATTGCGTTGGCAGTTGCACCGCCACAAATGGTTCACTCCTATGGGCAAGGCTTACCGTCTAAGCGGCGACGAAAAATATGCAGTTGAATGGACAAAACAATACATTGACTGGATTAAGAAAAACCCACTGGTAAAAGTTGACAAGAAAGAATATGAAATGACCGGTAACAATCAATTGCAGGACGATGTAGAGAATGCACGCTTTGCATGGCGCCCCTTGGAGGTAAGTAACCGTCTGCAAGACCAAACTTCACAATTCCAGTTATTCCTTCCGTCGCCTTCTTTCACTCCGGAGTTTCTTACGGAATTTTTAGTGAATTATCACAAGCATGCCATACACATATTGGGTAATTACTCTGCACAAGGCAATCACCTGTTGTTTGAAGCGCAACGCATGATTTATGCCGGTGCGTTCTTTCCGGAGTTCAAAGAAGCGGCAGCTTGGAGAAAGAGCGGCATAGACATCATGAATCGTGAGATTAATGTACAAGTATACAATGACGGCGGCCAGTTTGAGCTTGACCCTCACTATCACCTCGCCGCTATCAACATCTTCTGCAAGGCATTGAATATAGCAGATTTGAACGGATTCCGTGATGAATTCCCTCAATCCTACCTTGATACAATCGAGAAGATGATTGTATTCTATGCAAATGTGTCTTTCCCCGATTACACAAATCCATGCTTCAGCGACGCGAAGCTGACTTCTAAATCCGCGATGCTGAAAGACTACCGTAATTGGAGCAAAATGTTTCCGAAAAACCAGTTCATCAAGTATCTGGCTACTGACGGCAAAGAAGGTGCATTGCCCGATTACCTTTCTAAAGGTTTCTTGAAATCCGGTTTCTTCGTATTCCGTAACTCTTGGGGCATGGATGCGACACAAATGGTCGTAAAAGCCGGTCCGAAAGCTTTCTGGCATTGTCAACCGGACAACGGAACTTTCGAACTTTGGTTCAACGGCAAGAACTTATTCCCGGACTCCGGCTCCTATGTATATGCCGGCGAAGGAGAAGTTATGGAACAACGTAACTGGCATCGCCAAACCTGCGTACATAACACTGTAACTCTGAATGACAAAAATTTGGATCAGACTGAGTCTGTAACCAAATTATGGAAACCGGAAGGTAATGTACAAATACTGGTTACTGAAAATCCCAGCTACAAAAATCTGAAACACCGTCGGTCCGTATTCTTTGTAGACAATAGCTACTTCGTAATCGTAGACGAAATGGTGGGAAGCCAGAAGGGCACTGTCAATCTGCATTATCAGATGCCGAAAGGCGAAATTGCCAATAGCCGCGAAGACATGACGTTCGTCACTCAGTTTGAAGAAGGAAGCAACATGAAATTGCAATGCTTCGGTCCGGAAGGCATGACAATGAAGAAAGAGCCGGGCTGGTGTTCAACTGCCTACCGTAAACGGTACAAACGCATGAACGTTTCATTCAATGTAAAAAAAGATGGTGAAGATGCCATACGTTACATTACCGTCATCTGTCCGATAAAAAACAGTGCAGATGCCCCCGAATTATCTGCCAAATTCAAAAATAAAACTTTCAACGAAAACGGATTGGAAGTCGAAGTGAAAGTCAATGGCAAGAAACAGTCTTTAAATTATAAATTATAATATACGAAGATTATGACGAGAGTGTGCTAAAGCAGTTATACATACTTCATTTTAGCACACTTTCCTCATTCTTCACAAAAAGCGTATCAATCTAGTTATGAAAAACAATCTCTCTAACCTCCTTCTCCCGTTAGCGACATTGAGTCTGGCTTCTTGTGCCAGTCAGAAAAAAGAAGAGCCCAAGCGTCCTAATATCATCTTTATGATGACGGACGATCACACCACGCAAGCCATGTCCTGCTACGGTGGCAGCCTCTTGCAAACTCCCAACATGGACCGTATAGCCAACGAAGGCATCCGCATGGACAACTGTTATGCCGTCAACGCTCTTTCCGGTCCTTCACGTGCATGTATCCTTACCGGCAAGTTCAGCCATGAAAACGGCTTTACGGATAATGCAAGCACATTCAATGGCGATCAACAGACCTTCCCAAAATTGCTCCAACAAGCCGGCTACCAAACAGCCATAATTGGTAAATGGCACCTCATCAGTGAACCGCAAGGTTTCGATCACTGGAGTATTCTCAGCGGTCAGCATGAGCAAGGAGACTACTATGATCCTGATTTTTGGGAGGATGGCAAGCATATCGTAGAGAAAGGCTACGCTACGGACATCATAACAGACAAGGCTATCAAATTTCTGGAAAACAGAGATAAAAACAAACCATTCTGCATGATGTACCATCAGAAAGCTCCGCACCGCAACTGGATGCCGGCTCCACGCCATTTGGGCATATTCAACAACACCACATTCCCGGAACCAGCCAATTTATTCGACGATTACGAAGGACGCGGAAAAGCTGCCCGCGAACAAGATATGTCTATTGAGCACACCCTGACCAATGACTGGGACTTAAAACTACTGACTCGCGAAGAGATGCTGAAAGATACAACCAACAGGCTTTACAGCGTGTACAAACGTATGCCTGCCGACGTACAGGACAAATGGGATTCAGTGTATGCTCAACGCATTACCGAATACCGCAAAGGCAACTTGAAAGGAAAATCATTGATCAGCTGGAAATACCAGCAGTATATGCGCGACTATCTGGCCACTGTGTTATCCGTAGACGAAAACATCGGCCGTTTGCTGAATTATCTTGAAGAGATTGGTGAACTGGACAATACAATCATTGTCTACACCTCCGACCAAGGTTTCTTCCTCGGCGAACATGGCTGGTTCGACAAGCGCTTTATGTATGAAGAATGCCAGCGCATGCCGCTCATCATCCGTTATCCCCAAGCCATTAAAGCCGGCAGTACAAGTAATGCAATCTGTATGAACGTAGACTTTGCCCCTACTTTCCTCGACTTTGCCGGAGTAGAGATCCCGTCGGATATCCAGGGAGCTTCCATGAAGCCTATATTGGAAAACGAAGGCAAGACTCCCGCCGATTGGCGCAAGGCCGCTTACTATCATTATTATGAATACCCCGCAGAGCATTCGGTAAAACGCCACTATGGTATTCGCACCCAGAACTTCAAACTGATTCATTTCTATAATGACATTGATGAATGGGAAATGTATGACATGAAAGCTGACCCGCGTGAAATGAACAACGTATTCGGTAAGCCGGAATATGCCGAGAAGCAGAAAGAACTAATGCAATTATTGCGAGAAACTCAAAAACAATATAAAGATGACGATCCTGACGAAAAAATAAACGTACTTTTCAAAGGTGACAGAAGATTAATGAAAAACAGATGACAATTATTTAAGCATATTCATATATTAACATATTAACTATTATACCATGGATAGAAGAAGTTTTCTAAAGAACACCGGCTGGTCTTTTCTTGGATTGGCAGCTTCAGGAAGCCTGCTCGGTTCTTGTGTAGCAGGAAGCAAAGAAGCAAAAAAAATTATGCCGTCAGCAAGCAATCTCAAGATGTTCTGGGGTGACTTGCACAACCACTGCAACATCACCTACGGACATGGCGACATGCGCGATGCTTTTGAAGCCGCCAAAGGCCAACTTGACTTTGTCAGTGTAACTCCCCATGCTATGTGGCCGGATATTCCGGGCGCAAACGATCCACGTCTGAAATGGGTGATCGACTACCATACAGGAGCTTTTAAACGATTGCGCGAAGGTGGTTACGAGAAATACGTAAAAATGACCAACGAATACAACAAGGAAGGTGAGTTCCTCACTTTTGTTGGATATGAAGCTCATAGCATGGAGCATGGCGATCACGTAGCATTGAACTATGACTTGGATGCCCCGCTTGTGGAATGTACTTCTATCGAAGACTGGAAAGCAAAAGCCAAAGGACATAAAGTATTCGTTACTCCGCATCATATGGGATATCAGGGCGGCTATCGCGGCTACAACTGGAAATGTTTCACAGAAGGAGACATTACCCCGTTCGTAGAAATGTATTCCCGCCATGGTCTGGCTGAAAGCGATCAGGGCGATTATCCGTATTTGCATGATATGGGGCCTCGCCAGTGGGAAGGTACTATACAATATGGTTTGGAGCAAGGTCACAAATTCGGTATCATGGCTTCCACCGACCAACACTCCGGTTATCCGGGCAGCTACGGTGATGGACGCATCGGTGTTCTGGCGCCGTCACTGACTCGTGATGCCATTTGGGAAGCCATGCGCACCCGCCATGTATGCGCTGCTACCGGTGACAAAATATCAATAGACTTCCGTCTCAACGATGCCTTCATGGGTGATGTTATCCGCGGCAACAGTCGCCGCATCTACTTAAATGTAACCGGTGAAAGTTGTATTGACTACGTAGACATCGTTAAAAACGGCCAGATATTGGCGCGCATGAACGGTCCGTTGACCCCTGTTGCACCGGAAGGCGATACAATCCATTGCAAGGTAAAAGTAGACTTCGGCTGGAATCGTGAAGAGAAATATGTACATTGGCAGGGTAAGCTATCTGTAAACAAAGGACGCATCGTAAGTGTCACTCCTTGTTTCCGCGGTGCGGCTTTCACTTCTCCTCAGGAGGGTGAACACGAATTCAAGACACACGTCAATCGTATCCTCTCCGCCAGTGAAAAAGAGACAGAGCTGGATTTGTACAGCAGCAAGAACCCTAACACTACTACTCCGGCTATGCAAGCTGTAATTTTGGATTTGGAAATGCCGAAGGACGGAATACTTACAGCCGACTTCAACGGTAAGAAGTTCGAGCACTCATTGGGTGAACTTCTTGAAGGTTCCCGTTCCCACTTCATGATTGGCTGGTTGAGTGAAGCTATCCTATTCAACCGCGCTATGCCTGAAAGCTGTTTCACCGTAGAGCATTATATGGAAGACAAAGAGCCTCAACGTGATACAGACTATTATTATGTACGTGTGCGTCAGCGTGACGGACAATGGGCGTGGAGCTCTCCGATTTGGGCTGAAAGAGTGTAAAAACAGTGATAAGGATAAGTGGTGAGTGATTTGTTTGTACTTGCATACCGTAAGGATAATATAAACAAGTCACTCATAACTCTTAACTTATAACTAAAACAGAATATAATGACGAAAAAATACGCTATAGGAATTGACCTTGGCGGTACTTCTGTGAAATACGCCCTTATTGACAATGAAGGCGTATTTCATTTTCAGGGGAAGTTGCCGTCAAAAGCCGATATATCCGCAGAAGCGGTAATCGGCCAATTAGTGACTGCCTGTAAAGAGACAATGGCCTCAGCCCAACAACTTGGAGTGACAATAGAAGGCATAGGCATAGGCACTCCCGGTATTGTGGACGAAACCAACCGCATTGTATTGGGAGGAGCTGAGAATATCAAAGGTTGGGAGAATCTGAATCTTGCCGACCGTATCGAAGCGGAAACCCACCTGCCTGTGCAAATGGGTAATGACGCCAACCTAATGGGATTAGGAGAAACGATGTACGGCGCCGGACAAGGTGCAAGGAATGTAGTATTTCTGACCGTAGGGACAGGCATCGGCGGTGCAGTAGTTATCGACGGCAAACTGTTCAACGGTTTTGCCAACCGCGGAACCGAATTGGGACATGTACCCCTCATTGCCAACGGTGAGCCTTGTGCATGCGGTTCCATAGGTTGTCTGGAGCACTACGCATCAACTTCTGCATTGGTACGCCGTTTCAGCAAACGGGCTGCTGAAGCAGGCCGTTCATTTTCAGGTGAAGAAATCAACGGAGAGCTTATCGTACGCCTTTATAAAGAAGGAGACAAACTGGCAACAGAGTGTCTGGACGAGCATTGCGACTTTTTGGGACATGGCATAGCCGGATTCATCAATATATTCAGTCCGCAGCGCATCGTAATAGGCGGCGGTCTGTCTGAGGCCGGTGATTTCTATATTCAAAAAGTCAGCGAGAGAGCGCATCGTTACGTCATGGCCGATTGTGCTGTAAACACCCGGATCATGGCTGCATCATTAGGTAATAAAGCTGGAAGTATCGGCGCTGCGTCACTGGTCTTCTCATTAAACACGAAATAATATGAAAAAGAAATTAGGAATGTTGGCGCTAATCATGGCGTTTTGGTTTACCATATCATTTATTACGAATATCCTGGGACCTCTCATTCCGGACATTATTCACAACTTCAATCTGAGCGACTTGGCGATGGCAGGATTTATCCCGACATCATTCTTCATTGCCTATGCCATCATGTCTATTCCTGCCGGACTGATGATTGACCGCTTTGGCGAGAAACCGGTATTATTCCTGGGTTTCCTGATGCCATTCATAGGAACCACACTGTTTGCCTGCATACATACGTATCCAATTCTGCTTGCTTCTTCCTTCATTATCGGTTTAGGCATGGCCATGTTGCAAACGGTGTTGAACCCGCTTCAGCGTACAGTAGGCGGTGAAGAAAATTATGCTTTTATCGCCGAATTGGCGCAGTTCATGTTCGGTATCGCCTCCTTCCTGAGCCCGCTCGTGTACACTTATCTGATTCACGAACTCAATCCGGACATATACAAAGAAGGCAAGAATTTCTTCATCGACCTCTTAGCCGGCATGACGCCTGCTGATATGCCTTGGGTGTCTCTCTATTGGGTGTTCACTCTTCTTCTGCTGGTTATGCTGATTGCCGTAGGCCTTTCCCGTTTCCCTAAAATCGAATTGAAAGAAGATGAGAAAAGCGGTTCTAAAGACTCCTACATGGCACTATTCAAGCAAAAATACGTATGGTTGTTTTTCCTCGGCATCTTCTGTTATGTAAGTACGGAACAGGGAACTTCAATCTTTATGAGCACATTCCTTGAGCAGTATCACGACGTAAACCCTCAAGTAGAAGGTGCACAGGCAGTAAGTTACTTTTGGGGATTAATGACGGCGGGGTGTTTGGTAGGCATGATATTGTTAAAGCTAATCGACAGTAAACGCCTTCTCCAAATATCAGGCGTATTAACCATCGTCTTATTGATAACCGCCCTTTTTGGAAACAAGGAAGCATCTATTATCGCTTTCCCCGCCATCGGTTTCAGCATTTCCATGATGTACTCCATCGTGTTCTCGCTGGCACTGAACTCAGCATCTCAACATCATGGTTCGTTCGCAGGTATTCTGTGTTCGGCTATTGTAGGCGGAGCCGGTGGCCCGATGATTATCAGTATGCTGGCAGATGCCACCTCCTTGCGCACCGGTATGCTGATTATACTTATATTTGTAGGTTATATCACTTTCATCGGTTTTTGGGCGCATCCGTTAATCAACAACAAGACAGTTTGCCTGAAAGAGCTTTTTAAGAAGAAAGAGTAGAAAGAAAGGGCGTAATGAATGGCTATTTATATTCATTACGCCTCTTTTATTGTCCTTGCTATTTATACAATATTACACTTTCGGATTTATTTCACCCACTCCTTGGCTCCTTGCTCTTTCAATTTGGCAGTAAACGTTTTCGCCTTTTCCATTGCGGCAGCTTCATCTTCGGAACTTGCATAAGCATGTTTATACCCTTTCACCACATTCCACTCGCCACGAGTAAAATCGGGGAATGCAACCGGAGCACAATTGTTATCCATAGAAAGCTCGCCCAATTCTGCCAGGCAACACCACTCCGCCAAATCATATACATCCATATCCAAAGGCAAGCCGTTTTGCAGGCAATAAACCAAACGGCTATCCATGATGAAGTCCATACCGCCATGACCACCAACTTCCTTTGCCATATCACCGTATTTCTTCAATATAGGATGCTGGTACTTTGCAACAAGCGCTTCCATTTCCACTTCCGGCAAGAAACCATGTGAGTTCAAGTCGTCCACTTTAGGTTCTACGCCCGATGCAGTCAGTTGGTCGGCATCAAGTGCATAACCCTCTACGGGATATTTATTGGCAAATCCTTTTGAACCGGTCAACTGGTACAGACGGTTATATGGTTGGGGAGTCATCACATTATGCTGTATCTCAATCACTTTGCCATTGGCAGTGCGAATCAGGGTGGTAGTATGGTCACCGTTACGGAAATTGCCACAAGCGGAATCGGTTCTCGCCTCAACCAAAGATTTTCCCACTACCGACTTAGTGTCCATAGCGACTAAAGTCTGCATGCGGTCACCTCGGTGAATATCAAGAGCCTGTGCCACAGGGCCAAGGCCATGAGTGGCGTACACGTCACCGCGATGCCTCATGTTGTAGTCCAACCGCCAGCCCAACTTGTCACTCTCGCCATTCTTCCAATAATGGTTCCAGAACGGACTCAAGTTATGGATATAGGCGCCTTGTGCACGAATCACTTCACCGAATACCCCATGCTGCGCCATGTTCAGCGTATTCATCTCAAACCAGTCGTAGCAGCAATTTTCCAAAATCATACAGTGCTTACGGGTCTTCTCGCTCATGTTGATCAAATCCCAGCACTCTTTCAGGTTCATGGCAGAAGGAACCTCAATAGCCACATTCTTTCCATTCTCCATGGCGCACATGGCTACGGGGAAATGGTGCAACCAGTCTGTGGCGATATAAACCAAGTCTATATCATCGCGCTTGCACAATTCCTCATACCCCTTTTCGCCGGAATATACAGCAGCCTTAGGCATGGATGCCTGTTCGAGATATTTCTGACATTGCTCCGCACGCTCTTGTTCATAATCGCAAAGCGCCACAACTTGCGTGCCGGGGATATGGGTAAAACGCTCCACCGCTCCGGGTCCACGCATGCCCAACCCAACAAATCCCACACGTACCGCTTCCATTTTCGGCAGTGCCAATCCTATCACACTCTTCTGACCGGCAGGACGCTCGGGCGTTTCAACAACAATCGTTCCATTTTCCCATTGCCACCGGGTTCCCTTGTCGCTTGTCTGCACCGTAGATGTCTGTGACGAACATGCACACAATGCCATGCACATGCCAAATAATAATACTTTTAGGCCCTTCATGCTTCTTTATTTTTAAATTTATAATACGGAATCTTTTTATTTATGCGTTTCTACAATCTTGGTAGGCGCCATTTCCATATTCCGGCGGTCTACCTGACGGACAACGGCGGCTGCCAATTGCAAGAAAGCGCGTCCTGTCACCGTATTTTCATCCAAAGCTACGGGAGTACCCTTATCTCCACTCTCGCAGATGCTTTGCACAATAGGTATCTGTCCTAATAGAGGAACATCCATTTCCTCTGCCAGTTGCTTGGCACCTTCTTTTCCAAAAATATAATACTTATTCTCCGGAAGTTCGGCAGGTGTGAACCAAGCCATATTCTCTACCAGACCGAGAATGGGCACATTCACCTTATCATTTGTGAACATGTTGATACCTTTACGGGCATCTGCCAATGCCACCGCCTGCGGTGTGCTGACAACAATGGCCCCTGTCATGGCAAGCGTCTGCACTACGGTGAGGTGAATATCACTGGTGCCGGGAGGAAGGTCTATCAGGAAATAGTCCAGCTCACCCCAGTCGGCATCGGCAATCAGTTGTTTCAGGGCATTGCTTGCCATACCGCCACGCCACAGAGTAGCCTGATCGGGGTCTACAAAGAAACCGATAGACAAGAGTTTGATGCCGTACTTTTCAATAGGGATAATCAAATCCCGCCCGCCAATATTCTCCGCATACGGCCGCGCATCCTCCACTTGGAACATCTTAGGCATGGAAGGTCCGAAGATATCGGCATCCAGCAAGCCTACTTTATAGCCCAGCTTGGCCAAAGAGACCGCCAGATTAGCCGAAACAGTGGATTTACCTACACCGCCTTTGCCGGAAGACACTCCAATTATATTTTTCACCTGCGGTAACAGTTTGCCCACTTCCGGTCGTGCAGCCTGACGGCTTTCCGTAGTAATCGTCACTTCCACTTCCGGTGAGACATAAGTATGTATCGCTGTCTCGGCAGCCTTTACCATCGACTTCATGAAAGGATCGGTCGGCTTCTCGAAAATCAGCGAAAAGCTCACTTTCATCCCGTCAATACGCAAATTATCGGCAACCATTTCCGCCTCAACGAGGTTCTTTTTATTGCCAGGATAGCGCACCGTTGCCAGTGCATCCAGAATCAATTTAGGATAAAGAGTCATTTTATTTACTGTTTTTTTTACGATTTACTAATTACTATCTTACTTACAGCTCCTACTTGCTATTTACTGGTTTGAAGCCCGCTGCGCTTGCTACGGTTGTAACTGCGGTACTCATCCAGCTCTATTTCCACATCGGGCTCCTGCAATTCCCCACACTGCGGAAGCAAGAATTTGATGTACTTAATGGTCAGCCCGCGATCCAGCCACTGTTGTTCATAATAAGTACGGATACCCAAAATGTCGTCCACCCAACCGGAGTGATAGAGGTCGTCGGTGATAAACTCTACCGGCAGCCCGTTCTTCTCAACCATATATTTGGTATAGGTAAACATAAAGTTACTGTCAGTCTTTACATGAATTGTACCTCCGTCTTTCAGGAACCTGCGGTAGCGCTCCATAAAGAAAGTGGACGTCAGTCGTTTGGTGGCCTTCTTCATCTGCGGATCGGAGAAAGTAAGCCATATCTCGCTCACCTCACCCGGCGCAAAGAAACGGTCTATGATTTCAATATTGGTGCGCAAGAAAGCGACATTCTTCATGCCCGCCTCCAAAGACTCGGTAGCCCCCGTCCACATGCGGGCGCCCTTTATATCCACACCGATGAAGTTCTTATCGGGAAACATACGTCCCAGCCCCACTGTATACTCTCCACGACCACAACCCAGTTCCAATACAATCGGATTATCGTTCTTGAAAAACTGCTGATGCCAGTTTCCCTTCATGTCAAACGGAACATTATCCACCGCCGAATACGGATATTCAAAAACATGCGGATACCTCGCCATATCGGCAAACTTCTCTAATTTATTCTTTCCCATTCGTATGTTTTAAAGTATTTCTATCCGACCGGTATAATTATAAAAGGTCCGGTCGCCAAAGCATTGATGAAACAATGCATATTTATCGGTGCCCGTACAATGACACACACCCAGCCGTTGCGGCAAACGTTCTTCAAAGAAACGGGCAATCACTTCAAACTTCTCTTTTGCAGCATTACGGATATGAAATCCGCCCAATACCAGCTTCAGTGAGGCCTGCGGAAAATACTCTTGTACCCTGCGGACTATATTTGTAATTCCCCGATGCGAACAGGCGCTCAAAACAGACACCTCATCACCTTGCTTCAGCACTAACGCCAATTCGTCCGTAAAAGTGTCAGCCTGCTTTTTCCCTTCCACCAATGTGAAGAAATGTTCAAAATGCGTGTCCTCCTCATCGGCAATGGGCCACTGCGGAAAGACAAATACGC
Organism: Bacteroides eggerthii; assembly: GCF_025146565.1. Taxonomy (NCBI): domain Bacteria; kingdom Pseudomonadati; phylum Bacteroidota; class Bacteroidia; order Bacteroidales; family Bacteroidaceae; genus Bacteroides; species Bacteroides eggerthii. Next base: position 161,102 of record NZ_CP102258.1, read on the forward strand.
CGGGACACAGCCCTGTGACTTCTTCCACAAAGCGGAAACGGGTTCTATCCAAAGCATCCGGACGCATCACCCCGTTTTCACGCTCTTCTTTGAACTTCGGAAAGAAGAGCTCTTTCTTGCAGATCACCTTCGCCTTGTGATTCATTGCAAGAAAGTGATGCAAGCCGCCCGTATGGTCGCGATGTCCATGCGACAGTACCAGAAAGTCCACATCATCCAAGTCAATTCCAAGTGCTCCGGCATTCCGTATAAAAAGGTCGGAGGCCCCGGTGTCGAACAGCAGGCGATGTTCACCCGTATCAACAAGCAGGGAAAGCCCATGCTCTCCCTGTAATCCCTTGCCGTAAACCGAATTTTCAACAAGGGTTGTAATCTTTATACTCATGCGTCATTCTACGATTGTTACCCAACCATGCGTATCGGGCTCGTCACCGTATTGAATGCCACGCAACTTATTGTATAACTTCGTGCAGACAGGGCCCGGCTTACCGTCTTTGGCAATTACATACGACTTACCGTTCTCTACATCGTCGATGCGTTCAATCGGACTGATAACGGCAGCCGTACCGCAAGCCCCCGCTTCCTCGAAAGTCAGCAGTTCTTCTTCCGGCACCGGACGGCGCTCTACCTTCATACCCATATCTTCGGCCAATTGCATCAGGCTCTTGTTCGTAATGGACGGAAGGATGGAAGTGGACTTCGGAGTGATGTAAGTATTGTCTTTGATACCGAAGAAATTGGCAGCACCGCACTCGTCGATGTATTTCTTTTCTTTGGCATCCAGATAGAACTCGCAGGCATAGCCCAAGTCGTGCGCTTTCTTATTTGCACGCAGACTGGCGGCATAATTACCGCCTACCTTATAGATACCTGTGCCCAAAGGCGCGGCGCGGTCGAACTCGCGGATAATAACGTACGGATTGGTTGAGAATCCTCCCTTGAAGTAAGGACCTACCGGCGTTACGAATACAACAAACAAGTATTCTTTGGCCGGGTGTACCCCAACCTGCGCCCCGGTGCCTATCAGCAAGGGACGGATATAGAGGGAAGCTCCCGATTCGTAAGGCGGAATAAAACGTTCATTCAGCTTCACCACCTTAAGGATAGCCTCTTTAAAACGTTCCGTCGGCAACTCCGGCATCAGGATGCCGCGACAGGTGGACTGCAAGCGAGCCGCATTCTCCTCCAGACGGAAAATACGAACCTTACCGTCCTTGCCACGAAACGCCTTCAATCCCTCAAAAGCTTCCTGACCATAGTGCAGACAAGTGGCAGCCATGTGCATAGGAATGGTCTCCTCGCTGCATACTTCCAATGCGCCCCACTGTTCATTACGATAGTAAATTCTCACATTGTAATCTGTCTTCATATAGCCGAACGGCAGATTAGCCCAATCCAGTTCTTTCATATCTCTTAAAATATTAGTTGCTATTATGTACAATCAGCAACAAAAATAGTTTTTATTCTTCACATTCCCGCTTCTCTGCCAGTAATTTTTCAATTTCCTTATCAGCTTTAGTCAGTTTGTCGCTGCAAAACGCTATTATTTCATTGGCTTCCTTAATTTTTTCGGCAAGCATGTCTATTTCCAACTCATTATTGTCTATCTGGCCGACAATCTTCTCCAGACGTTCCATTGCTTGGGAATAAGTTTCCTTTTTCTTGGGTGTAGGCATAGGGCTATGTATTTTTATTAGTTACTGTTGAAATGAGCTCCCCCTGATACAAACGGGTAGTGATTTCATCTCCCTCGTTCAGAGAGGAAACGTTCTTTACAATCCTCCCGTTCTTCAGCGTTATGCTGTAACCGCGGGCCAGCTGCTTCTCCGGCGACACATCCGTCAAGCGTTGCTGAAGCAGTTCGAGCCGGTGATGATGACGGGACAAGGAAGACGTTGCCGCCTGCACAATGTCCTTGCTGACTGTGAGCAAAGCAAACTTCGCATCCGATATATACCTGTAAGCGGCCGAAGGGATACGGTTCCTGTACGACACCAACTTCCGGTGCTCCTGTGCCAACAACTCCCGGACACCTCCGTATAAGCGTCCGGCAAGCATCTCCAGTTCTTCGGCAGCATCATTCATGCAGCCTATCAGGAATTCCGCGGCAGCAGTAGGAGTCTTGACGCGGGTATGGGCCACAGAATCAAGCACCGTATCATCGCGTTCATGCCCGATACCCGTTATAACAGGCAAAGGAAACTGCGCACAGGCAGCCGCAAGCAGATAAGTGTCAAACCCTGAAAGGTCGGAAGTCGCCCCGCCGCCCCGGATAATGACCACTACATCAAAACTCTCCAAACGTGAATTTATCTTGTCTAAAGCTACCAAAACGGACTCCTCCACACGATCGCCCTGCATCAATGCCGGAAAAAGCTCCGTATAGAAGTAGAAACCTCCCGGATTGTTCTTCAACTGGTGGCAGAAGTCCCCATACCCGGCAGCCGTTGAAGAAGAAATAACGGCAACGCGCTGCGGCAGGCGGGGAATGTCGAGTTCCTTATTGAGCAGAAGCACCCCTTCTTCTTCCAGTTGCTTCAGAATCTCCTTACGACGGCGGGCCATGTCGCCCAACGTATAGGTAGGATCAATGTCCTGCACCGTAAGGCTATATCCATAGAGTTCGTGAAAGCTGACTGTGACCTGCACCAGCACTTTGATGCCCGACACAAATGCCTGTCCGGTGGCTTCCTCAAAATAGGGTTTCAACAAACGGAACACATTCGACCAGATTGTCCCTCTTGCTTTAGCTATCAGGCTGTTGCTGCGGGCGTCTTTCTGCACAAATTCCAAGTAGCAGTGCCCCGTACTGTTGGTGCGCACATCGCTTAGCTCCGCCTGTATCCAATAAGTGTCGGGCAGGCACTGCTCCAAGCTGCGACGCACCAGGACATTCAAGTCATATAGCGACAATGCATCCATTTCCTTCATTCAGCTTAAAGGCCTTGGTTACCCGCCTTTTTTTTATAATCAGTATATGCTTTCCACATATCGGGCACGCCATAACCATAGATATTATCCGGATATCCGGCACGATCACCGGAAGCGCGGACTAATTCGAGCAGCTCTTTCGCTGTCAGTCCGGGGCACGCCTGCCATAAGCAAGCCACCATGCCACACATGACCGGCGAAGAAAAAGAAGTCCCGTTGGCCTTGCCCTGGTTTCCGTCCGTACGAATCACGTTCGCTCCTTCGCCTACGGCCACTACATCCGGCTTAATCCGGTTATCGGCCGTATTGCCGATGGAAGAGAACGGAGCCAGCAACGCCTGCTTGTTCACAGCTCCCACCGTCAGCACATTCTCGGCATCTCCCGGCGGGGTTATTTTCTTCCAGGAACCCATTCCCGAATTACCGGCACTGCACACCAGCACCATACCCTTATCGGCTATACGCGATGCCTGACGGGACATCAGGGAGTGATGTCCGTCCAAATCGCGATATCTGTAATTCTTCGATTTGTCATCGAAAGAGTAGTATCCCAACGAAGTATTAAGCACATCCACCCCCACACTGTCGGCAAACTCTACGGCAGCAGCCCAATAGTCCTGCTCCACCAGATGTTCGGAAACCTCATCCTCACTGCGAAGCAACCAGAAAGAGGCTTCGGGTGCAGTTCCCGTCATAATGCCCGGCCGGTTCATTCCGATGCAGGAAAGCACACTCAGTCCATGACTGCTCCCGGCAAACAAATCCGCCTGAGGGTCGACAAAGTCCTTTGTCCCCAATACACGAATATTCTGCATCGCTGTTATCTTATCCAGATTATGGAATCCGGCATCAATAACGGCAATGGTCATTCCCTGCCCCTTGAATCCGGCATCGTGCAGTTTGTCCCCGTTGCTCAGTTGGATTTGAGTAATGGCAGGGCCATAAATGCTGTCGGTATATATCTTAGGTGCATTAATTACGGAATCGCGCATGCCCGCTACTATCTCTCCATCCATTTCAGGGGCAGTCCACACTTTCTCCGTAGCGCGTACAAAGGGCAACGCGGCAATACGGCCTATCAAGGCGGAGTCGTTGCAGGAGACCGTAACAAAGTTCTCCCATTTTCCGGTGACAACAACATTCACTCCCTGCCTGCGTATCTCATCAATATATTTACGACAGACCGGAAGGTCGGTAGAATCGACCGCCAGATTCTGCTTCCGACGCCTGTCAATGGCTTTCTGTGAAAGGAACTGTTCCGGATGTTCCAGCGAATAAATGGTGGCAGCCTTGTCCCTCAAACTTATACGATACTTCAGCGTATCCTGTGGCTGTGCCGATGCACCTGCCGCAAGCAGTGCTAAAGCCGAAAGAATAATAAATCTTTTCCCCATTGGTCTCTCTTAATTTTCAATTATCCAAATACATACCGATTCCACGTTGCGAGGCAATGAACGAACCGCCTACCACCCTCTTTCCGACGTAGAACACAGCAGACTGTCCGGGAGCAATGGCAGACGCTTCCGTCTGAAAGTGCACCAGCAGCCGCCCGTCCTCCAAACGTTTCACCGAACAGGCAATGGGCTTGCTGCGATAACGGATGCGGACCGTCAGCTCCTCATTTCCAAATACCTCCGCCTCGTCGATCAGGTTGTCTTGCTCCGCCAACATATATTCCGTCTTGAGCTGTTCGGCATCGCCCAGCATCACCGTATTCTTCTGCGGATTGATTTTCAACACATAAGCCGGCTTGCCCAATGCTATCTCCAGCCCCTTCCGCTGTCCGACGGTGTAGTAAGGAAAACCTTTATGCTCTCCCAGCTTCACTCCTTCCGAATTCACAAACCAGCCCGGACCGACTTCCTTGTCTATTTCAGGAGAATATTCGCGCAGAAAGTCCCGGTAATCCCCTTTTATGAAACACACTTCCATACTCTCGCCCTCTTCCGCCTTCAGCGCATAGCCTTTGCCACGCAGATAATCGCGCACCTGCAATTTTGTATATGTACCCAGCGGAAAAAGGCAACGTCTCAAGACATCCTGCCCCAGTCTCCAAAGAAAATAAGACTGGTCTTTCTTTTCATCATCTCCGGCAACTATATATATTTTCCCGTTCCGTTCTTCCAAACGGGTATAATGTCCGGTAGCGATGTACCGGCAATCCAGCCTGTCCGCCCATTCCGTAAGGATGCGGAACTTAAACAACGGGTTGCACATCACACAAGGATTGGGCGTCCGCCCCTGCCGGTATTCGTCAATAAAGTTCCGGACAATCACTTCGCGGAAAGCCTTGCGCTCATCTGCCACATAATGCTCAATGCCCATGCTTTGGGCAAGCTGACGGGCCTCCGACGGCTCGTCGCCCCACACCCACATCGTAAGGCCGACAATTTCGTACCCCTGCTCCCGCAGCATCAAACATGTAGCGGTACTGTCAATACCACCGCTCATTCCAACCAACACTCGCTTCTCTGCCTTGTTCATATCCCGGATATCCATTGTTTAGTTTACAAAAATACAGGTTTTTAAGTAGAAGACAGAGAAAAGGCATACCTTTTTAGCATGAGTTCACATTGTAGTGTACTAAATAAGTTGACAACTTCGTTTGTTATACCTAAGTTAGTTAACTCAATATATTTTAAACCCTAAATAAATTTACTTATCCCTTTTTAATTCCTGAATAAGTTGTCTTTTTAAAGATGTTACAAACATATATATCTTTTCTTACAAATGCAAGACTTTGTACTATACCCCCTAAGCGTGACGGGAACCGCGTTCTTTGTAACAAAAACGAAACATGTATGACATAAAAACATAACACGTATGACCGTATCTTTGCGCCGTAAACAAATCGACAACAACAAATCATGAGAAAAAGCGCATTGATACTGCTCATCACCCTGCTGCCACTTACAGCAAATGCCCAAAGTTCCTATAACAACGAAGACGGAAAGAAGATAGACAAAGACAAACTGGAGACAAAAGACTACCTACCCGAAGTGCATGGAACAATCCGCGCCAAATACGAACATCAGACCACTATGGGAGCCGGACGTTTCGAAGTGCGCAATGCACGTATCAGCCTCACCGGCAACATCCTGCCGATTGTTGCCTACAAAGCCGAAATAGACCTGTCGGACGAGGGAAGTATCAAAATGCTGGATGCTTATGCCCGCCTATTCCCTGCAAAGGGACTGACGGTGACTGCCGGGCAAATGCGCGTACCGTTCACCATTGACGCCCACCGCTCGCCACACCAGCAATATTTCGCCAACCGTTCCTTCATCGCCAAACAGGTGGGCAACGTGCGCGATGTAGGCGTCACGCTAGGATACACCCTGCCTACCGACCTGCCCATTACGGTGGAAGGCGGACTTTACAACGGTTCGGGACTCACCAACCAAAAAGAATGGCACAAAGAGGTTAATTACTCCGCCAAAGCCCGGTTCCTTTTCACCGAAGGCCTGAACCTGACACTAAGCGTACAGAGCATCCAGCCGGAAGAAGTGAGAGTGCAATCGTACGACATCGGCGCCTACTACGAGTTCAACCGTTTCCACATCGAAGGCGAATACCTGTATAAGCAATATTCCGACAATGCTTTCAAAGACGTACAGGCAGTAAACACCTTCATCAACTACGACCTGCCCCTGCGGAAAGTGTTCAACAAAATGTCTTTTCTGCTGCGCTACGACATGATGACAGACCAAAGCGATGCCAAAACCACCGATGAAGAAACCGGTGCACTGGCAACCACCGACTACAAACGCCAGCGACTGACGGGCGGCATCACTTTCAGCCTCAGCAAAGCATTCCGCACCGACCTGCGCCTGAACTACGAAAAGTATTTCTATGCCAAAAACAGCATTGCCAAAGAATCCGAACAAGACAAAATCGTACTGGAGCTAATGGTGAGATTTTAACTGCCGGAAGAGTTGCATATCTACCGCAAAATCCGTATATTTGGAATAAGCAAAGCAACGATGTATGGCCAATCCGCTTATTCCGGGCATCAGTGCCGCAGAGCAAGACTTGTTGTATAAAAAGCTAAGTATATACAACCAGAAGAAAGCTTCTTTCAAAGAAGCCGGCGCTTATCTTGTGGTATTGCCGAGAACGGATTATCCCCGGTATTCCCTTTGGGTGTACTCTCCCCTGCCCGAAAGGCAATCCATCTTTTATATCTTCGATTTGAACGAGGATGTACACGAAGCCTTGCGGATAGCAAGTACGCTATGCTATTACTCCCTACGTCCCTTACTCTTAGTGGAATACAACGCCAAGCGGATGCAGAACAGGGGCGACGACATTATCTCTTTCGGCAAATATCATGGGCATTATCTGCACGAGATTCTCCAGATAGATCCCGGTTATCTCACTTGGATAGCTTTTAAGTTCACTCCCCGGATACCTAAGCAGGAGCGTTTCGTACAAATCGCCGGAATATACCATTCCGTATACATCGACATCCTGCAACGAAAAGCCAGACAGCCCTCTGCCGGACGTTTTCTGGGCAAGGAAGGGGAGAAAGTGGAGAATCTCACATTGACCGTTCTCAATGTCCGTCTGGAGGACGATCCTTATAAGACGCAGGTCAAGGGTACCACCCCGTATTTTTATGTCCGCCAGGTATTAAGGCTGAAAGACGCTTCCGGCAATCTCGTGACCTTCCGCGTCAACTCCCGCACAGCGAGCCGGTACTCGTGCCAGCTGCCTGCCATGGAACACGCCTACCGGGTGGACGAAACCGTATATATAGCCTCGGCACGCATTGCTGCCACATATACCATTGGCAGAAACAAGTGGACGCGGCTCTATTACATAAAGTTCCGGCAGCCCGGATAATTCAGTCCTGATTATCTTTCACTATCAATACGGTTGCATAAGCCGATATTCCCTCCTCACGTCCGGTAAAGCCCAACTTCTCCGTAGTAGTGGCCTTTATGGAGATATCATCCTCGTCAATCCCCATCACAGTGGAGAGAGTCTGTTGCATGGCGGGTATATGAACCTTTAACTTAGGACGTTCGGCACAGATTGTCGCATCAATATTACCGATGGAATAACCTTTGGCAGCTATCAGTTCCACCGTTTTCTTCAACAGTATCTTACTGTCTATATTTTTGAACTCTCCCGCCGTATCAGGAAAATGATAGCCTATATCCCGCATATTTGCCGCACCCAGCAACGCATCGCAAACAGCATGTATAAGTACGTCGGCATCCGAATGTCCCAACAGGCCCTTTTCATGCTCTAAACGCACGCCACCCAACCAAAGTTCTCTACCTGCCACCAACCGGTGGACATCAAAGCCAAAACCTACACGTATCTTCATATTTCTCGATTATACAATGAACGTGCTAAAATAGGTATTATTCCTATCACCTCAAAGATATTCCGCTATTTTTCCTTTGTGAAAGAGAGAGAGTGTAAAAAAGAATCAACGGATATAGAAGTCCAGCAACTTCTCTTCTCCTAAATAACCCTGCAGATGTTGCCCAATGCTGACAGGCCCTACACCCGCCGGAGTGCCGGTAAACAACAGGTCGCCAATCTTCAAGGTCATGAAACGGCTGACATAAGCAATGATGTCATCCACTTTGAAAAGCATATCCGACGTATTCCCACGCTGCACTTCTTTACCGTCTATATCGAGATGGAAATTCAGTTGCTGCAAGTCACCACCGGCCTGTTCCAAAGGAATGAACGTGCCGATAGCCGCCGAGTTGTCAAACCCTTTGCACAGTTCCCAAGGGTTACCCGCCTCACGAAACTTTCGTTGCAGGTCGCGCGCTGTGAAGTCAATCCCCACTGTCACCGCATCATAGTAACGGTGCGCAAATCTCGGAGCAATATTCTTACCCAGCCTGCAAATGCGTACAACAACTTCCGTTTCATAGTGCACCTCGGCAGAAAAATCGGGAACAAAGAACGGCTTGCCGTCTTTAAGAATAGCCGAGTCCGGCTTCATGAAGATAACAGGCTCCCGATTTACCTGAGTATGCCCCAGCTCTTTGTTGTGCTGCGCATAGTTCATCCCTACTGCAATAATCTTCATTACTTGATTTCGTTAAAGTTCAAACGGTTAAACATAACTGCCAGATGTGCATACAACGAAGTGTTCTGAACCACTATATCCTCCGGCACACGAATACGGAACGGGGTGAAGTTCCACACAGCCTTGATGCCGCCCGCAACCATAGTATCCGTAATCTTCTGGGCTATCTCAATGGGAACCGTCAGCACACCGATATTAACATCGTACTCACGCATCTTCTTTTCAAAATCATCGGAATGGAAAATAGGAATACCGTTCAATGTCGTACCCACCAGATCCGGATTAACATCGAATGCCGCCACAATCTCCAAGCCGAAATGGCTCAAACCGGAATCGCGCAGCAACGCACCGCCCAGACTTCCGACACCGAAAAGAAAAGCCTTGTGTATATTGGTAAACCCCAAGAAGTCCTCCAGCACAGCAATCAACGTATCTATATCATACCCCACACGCGTGCGGCCGGAAATATTGACATACGACAAATCCTTTGCTATCTGAGAAGCATCAATATTGATTTCTTTGGAGATTTGAGTGGAGGAAACAAAGCGTTCACCTCTCTTTCTAAGCAACTTTACATTGGAAAGATACCAAGGAAGCCGGCGCAGGGTAGGTTCCGGCACCTTCATGGAGTCTTTCTTTTGTAGCTGATTATTCATGATCTTCCCTTTAAGTTCTCAATATTATGACTGACAAAAGTAGTGCTTTTTTTCTAATCTCTAACATATCTATGACAAAAGGTTAACATTATTTCTACCTATGATTGCAAAGTTCCCCGTAAAAACGTACTTTTGAACTCCTTTTCACAGAAAATTAAAACATGCATATATGGCTAAGAAACCCAAAGACAACGACTGGAAAGACAGACTGAACGTAGTGTACTCCACCAATCCCGACTTCAACTACGAAGTGGATGACGACGAAGAACAAACCACTCTCCCACCCTCCCAGCAGCGCCTTCGCGTGCAATTGGACCGCAAGAACCGGGGCGGCAAAGTCGTGACCCTCATCACCGGATTTGCCGGTACGGAGGATGACCTGAAAGAGCTGGGCAAATTCCTCAAAAGCAAATGCGGCGTGGGCGGAAGTGCCAAAGACGGAGAAATCATCGTACAGGGAGATTTCAAACAAAAAGTGCTGGAGCTACTGAAAAAGGAGGGATATACACAGACAAAGCCTGTGGGCTAAGCTCCTCTCCCTCCGGGGAAGATTACAAAAAAAAGCGGTCGCCATGGACATTTCCATGCGACCGCTTTCGTATATTTCTATTCGTATAGAATTATTCAGCGCGTAAAGTGAAACGCTTGAAGTCAACGATCTTCAATTCGGGATCAGCGTCCTTCAATACTTCTCTCACTGTCTTCTTGGCATCCATGATATCTTCCTGGTTCAGCAAGCAAACTTCTTTCAGGAATTTACCCAGACGGCCCTTGGCGATGTTCTGAATCATCTGTTCAGGCAGATGTGCAGCCTTTTCGGCAGAAACAGTAGCGATGATTTCTTTTGCCTTAGCCACATCTTCAGCTGTAATCCAGCCCTTAGACATGTTGCTTTCCATGTGATCTTCACTGTCTACGTGAGCCGGGTTGATACCTGCTTTCTTCAAAGCAGCCTCTACGGCTTTCTGCACTTGTTCAGCTTTCGTCTTTTCAATGGCAACTTCGATTTCTTTCTGCTTAACTTCTTCAGAAACGCCGTCCTCATCGATAGCCAACGGGTTCATGGCAGCAATCTGCATAGCCACTTGCTTAGCCAGCTGTTCGTCAACGTTCTTGTTGAAAGCAACGATTGTGCAAAGGCCGTTTCTGTTCATGTGATTGTAAACAACGGTAGTTGTACCCTCTACGGTCATATAACCGTCGAGTTCCATTTTTTCACCTGTGATACCGCTACGGTCGGTTACCGCATCCTGCACAGTGCCATTGCCCATCGGCAATGCCTTCACTTCATCCAAAGTCTTGCACTTGTTGGCAACAGCAAGATCAAGGATATCCTGAGTCAGTTTCACGAAGTCAGCATTCTGAGCAACGAAGTCGGTTTCGCATTTCAAAGCGATGATAACGGCAAAGTCACCGGTAGTCTTAGCCAAAACGCAACCTTCAGAAGCCTCGCGGTCTGAACGCTTGGCAGCAACAGCCTGTCCTTTCTTACGGATAATTTCCATTGCCTTGTCGAAATCGCCTTCAGCATCATTCAATGCATTCTTGCAATCCATCATACCAGCACCGGTCATTTTACGGAGCTTGGTAATATCAGCCATACTTACAGCCATAATATCTTTCCTTTATATTTTTAGTTAATAAATATCATTCTAATAAAGCGAAAAAGAGCTGAGAATAGAGAATTGAGAATTGCTGTAAAGTAACTCTCAACTTTCAATTCTCAACTCTCCACTATGAATTAAGCCTCTTCGTCTTCCTTGATGAAAGCAGCAGCTTTTGCAGCGTTGATTGCTTCCTCGTCAGACTTGTCGAGTCTTGCTTTTGCAGCTTTTTTCTTGCCTTTGTTGGCAGGAGCTTCACCGGCAGCTTCCATATCCACCTTTTCAGCCTTACGCTCTTCCAGACCTTCCTGCATAGCAGCGCAGCAAGCATCCAAGATAACTTCTACTGACTTAGTAGCGTCATCATTTGCCGGAATAACGAAGTCGATGTTTGTAGGATCGGAGTTAGTATCAACGATACCAAAAACAGGAATACCCAAACGGTTAGCTTCGCGAACAGCAATATTCTCTTTCATTACGTCGACAACGAACAAAGCAGACGGCAGACGAGTCAGGTCAGCGATAGAGCCCAAAGTCTTGTCCAACTTAGCACGTTGACGGGAGATTTGCAGAATTTCTCTCTTAGAGAGGTTAGAATAAGTACCATCGTTAGTCAACTTGTCGATAGTAGCCATCTTCTTCACAGCCTTACGGATAGTCGGGAAGTTAGTCAACATACCACCCGGCCAGCGCTCGATTACATAAGGCATATTTACAGATGCAGCCTTGTCGGCAACCACCTGCTTAGCTTGTTTTTTAGTAGCAACAAACAGGACTTTCTTTCCTGATTTAGCGATTTGCTTCAAAGCTTCAGCAGCTTCGTCAATTTTAGCAACCGTCTTGTTGAGGTCAATGATATGAATACCATTGCGCTCCATGAAGATATAAGGAGCCATTGCAGGGTTCCACTTTCTTTTCAAGTGACCGAAGTGACAACCGGCTTCCAATAATGTATCAAAATTTGTTCTTGACATTTTGTTTTAATCTTTAAATCGTTTACTTTCTTTTTTGTTTTTTCTAAACCAACCGCCGGGTAGCCTATCCGAATGAAGAGTCCCGGTAGTTTAGATACTAAACGCCTTTTCAGTTGAGAGTTGAGAGGTGAAAGTCGAGAATTAAGCAACTTGTCCGCCCCAACCGTTCTCCAACTCTTAACGTTTACTGAACTGGAATCTACGACGAGCTTTCGGCTGTCCCGGTTTCTTACGTTCAACAGAACGGGGATCGCGGGTCATGAAGCCTTCAGCGCGGAGAGCAGCCTTATCCTCAGCATTGATTTTCACCAACGCGCGAGCGATTGCAAGACGCAATGCCTGAGACTGACCGGTGAAACCGCCACCGCAGAGATTTACTTTGATGTCGTACTTTTCAGCAACACCCAGCTTGTTCAACGGTTGTTTAACTACATACTGAAGAATGCTTGATGGAAAGTACTCTGCGAGGTCTCTCTTGTTAATAGTAATCTTTCCAGTACCTTCGCTTACGAAAATACGTGCAATTGCACTTTTACGTCTGCCTAATGCATTTACTACTTCCATTATCTCTTATTTAAGTGCGTTAATATCAATCATTTTCGGGCTCTGAGCTTCATGTTTGTGCTCGCTGCCTGCATAAACGTACATATTGCCCAGCAATTGAGCACCCAGTTTATTCTTAGGCAACATACCCTTTACTACTTTTCTCAGCAACTTGTCATCACCGTTCGGTTTTGCCTGCAAACGAGCAGGAGTGATTTCTCTCTGACCGCCGGGATAGCCTGTATATGACAGATATACCTTGTCATTCCACTTGTTACCGGTTAATTTTACTTTGTCGGCATTGATAATGATCACATTATCGCCACAATCTACGTGAGGAGTAAAGTTTGGTTTATACTTTCCTCTCAACAGCTTCGCAACTTTTGCGCCCAGACGACCCAATACTTGGTCGGTAGCGTCAACAATGACCCATTCTTTAGTCACTGTAGCTTTGTTTGCAGAAATGGTCTTGTAACTTAAAGTATCCACTCTTAATTGTTTTTTTAAATGTTACTACTAAATGTTTTGCTTCACCACGAATTAGCCACCTCGGACAAAGGGAGATTAACTCGCTATGAATTAAATGCTTATCCTTATGAGATAATAATCGGCTTGCAAAGGTACGGATTTTCTTATAACTGGCAAACGTTTTCTTCTTTTTTTTAAATTGCACTTGGCTGATATACAATAAAAAGAAATTATCTTCCGGGGATAATCACACCACCCCGGAAGATAATTCAAAAGCTCCTTGCCTGTGTCCGCAAATGCCTATGGACAGAGGTTTTCGGAAGTCACACCAAAGGACGCCGGACTTCAGTTACCGGACAATGTCTTCCGGAAACACCGGCGGCATAGTCACCCGTTTCCATGTTTCGTGAAACCAGGTGTTCAGCTCATTTCCGTTCAAATCTTTTTCGATAAAATACTTCAGGTACATCACACCGCCCGCACCCATTTCAAACTCAAGGATATTATCCTTATTGTCCAGCATGGGCAAGTGGATATTCTTCTCAATGCTCTCCTTGTAGGCAGCCGCCGATATTTGCCGGTACGTGCCATATCCTGTGATAATGGCGTCCGTACCGGGGCGTATCGTAAAGTTAACGATGCGTCCGTCGTCACTCAGCACCTTGAACGTATTACTCGGCTTCAGCACTCCGGGAATATCCGGATTTTCAGACACATAATGACATAACTGCCAAATACCTTGCAGATGCGCAGGCTCAAAAGCGGCCTTATCCTGCGCCCGGACTCCTGTTACCGCAAGCAGCACCACTGCCAGCATGGTAAAGAAATAATTCTTTTTCATATTCGTATGATATTGGTTAACGTCATGCCATTCCTGCTGACACAAATATAAAGATTTATTTTGAGAAAATAACAATTTATCCTATAAAAAAAGACCCGCATAAACTTCTATTTATGCAGGTCTTTCCACCGAATATTATATTTCGCTTTGCGCCGATTAGAATTCTGCGTTACGCGGAGTGCGAGGGAACGGTATCACGTCACGAATATTAGTCATACCGGTCACAAACAGCAACAGACGTTCGAATCCAAGTCCGAAACCGGAGTGGGGACATGTACCGAACTTACGGGTATCAAGATACCACCACATATCCTTCATCGGAATATGAAGCTCTTCGATGCGGTTCATCAGCTTGGCATAATCGGCCTCACGCTCGGAACCGCCGATTATCTCTCCAATCTTCGGGAAGAGCACATCCATGGCACGCACCGTCTTGCCGTCTTCGTTCTGCTTCATATAGAACGCCTTGATCTCCTTCGGATAATCCGTCAGGATAACCGGACGTTTGAAGTGTTCTTCCACCAGATAGCGCTCGTGCTCGGAAGCCAAGTCAACCCCCCAGTATACAGGGAACTCAAACTTATGACCTTTGGCAACGGCCTCTTCCAGTATCCTGATACCTTCCGTATAGGGCAAGCGAACGAAGCTCTCTTTCAAAACACCTTGCAGACGCTCCACCAAGCCCTTATCAAACATATCATTCAGGAACTTCACATCATCGGCACAGTTGTCCAAGGCCCACTGCACACAGAATTTGATGAATTCTTCCGCCAGATCCATGTTATCGGTAATATCATTGAACGCAACTTCCGGCTCAACCATCCAGAACTCCGCCAAGTGACGGGGAGTATTGGAGTTTTCCGCGCGGAACGTGGGTCCGAACGTATAGATAGCACCCAGTGCCGTAGCCGCAAGCTCGCCTTCCAACTGGCCGGAAACCGTCAGGCTTGCCTGTTTTCCGAAGAAGTCGTCATCGTAGATAATGGAACCGTTCTCATCTTTCTTCAAATCATAGAGGTTCATCGTAGTGACCTGGAACATTTGTCCGGCGCCTTCGCAGTCGGAACCTGTAATGATAGGCGTATGGAAATAGAAGAACCCTTTCTTATGGAAGAATTCATGAATGGCAATGGCCATATTGTGACGAATACGGAATACAGCGCCGAACGTGTTCGTACGCGGACGCAGGTGGGCAATCTCACGAAGGAACTCCATGGAATGTCCTTTCTTCTGCAAAGGATACGTATTGTCGCAAGTACCCAGCACTTCTATTTCGCGAGCCTGGATTTCAGCTTTCTGACCGGAACCCACCGACTCCGTCAACACACCGTTCACGCTCAGACAAGCACCTGTGGTAATATCCTTCAGCATCTCCTCGTCGAAATTTGCCAGATCCACCACAATCTGCACATTATTTATTGTAGAACCGTCATTCAGCGCGATAAAATTAACTTGCTTACTACCTCTGCGGGTGCGAACCCAGCCTTTCACGTTGACCATAGCGCCAAAATCTTCACGCTTCAGCAGGTCAACAATCTTTGTTCTACTGATCTTTTCCATAAAACAGTTATTATACCTTGATTATATATATATTATTCGAAAGAACCCATGCGCAGGAAGTTCACCTCTTGTTCTGTGAGATAACGCCATTCACCGCGACGCAAGCCTTTCTTGGTTAAGCCGGCAAAAAACACACGATCCAGTTTTACCACCTTATATCCCAGCGACTCAAAAATACGGCGCACGATACGGTTCTTACCGGAATGAATTTCTATGCCCACTTCATCTTTCTTAAAATCATCTGTGTAGCTGATAGCATCTGCCTGAATCTCACCGTCGTCCAGCTGGATACCGGCCGCAATCTGCTCCATATCGGCCTTGGTCAGATTTTTATCCAAGTGCACATGATATATTTTCTTTTTCAGATATTTGGGATGAGTCAGCTTAGAAGCCAAGTCACCGTCATTGGTGAGCAACAGCACGCCCGTAGTATTACGGTCCAGACGGCCCACCGGATAGATACGCTCGCTGCAAGCGCCTTTCACCAAGTCCATTACGGTGCGGCGTGCCTGCGGATCATCGGAAGTCGTCACCGTATCTTTCGGTTTGTTCAGCAGAACATATATCTTGCGTTCGATGCTGACAGCCTGATCGTGGAACTTCACCTCATCACCGCGTTTGATCTTCGTACCTAATTCGGTCACCACTTCTCCGTTCACAGACACCACACCGGCTGTAATAAACTCATCCGCCTCGCGACGTGAACACACACCGGCATTCGCCAGAAACTTATTCAAACGGATCGGTTCATTCGGATCGACAAACTGCTCCTTGTATTCTATCTGCTTCTTCTTGCTATACTTGGCATTGGGATCATAATCCGCCGTACGACGGATCGGACGGCTGTAACTATCCCTGTTGCCATAAGGACGCTGGGGACGGTCACCACCTTCGCCATTGTAGCGGGGGCGGTAAGGA
The DNA here is from genome assembly GCF_025146565.1 of Bacteroides eggerthii. Classification (NCBI taxonomy): domain Bacteria; kingdom Pseudomonadati; phylum Bacteroidota; class Bacteroidia; order Bacteroidales; family Bacteroidaceae; genus Bacteroides; species Bacteroides eggerthii. The sequence continues at coordinate 177,655 of NZ_CP102258.1, forward strand.
CGGTCGCCACCGGCATTGTTGCCGTAAGAGCGCTGAGGACGATCGCCGCCTTCGCTGTTGTAACGGGGACGGTAAGGACGGTCGCCACCGGCATTGTTGCCATAAGAACGCTGAGGACGGTCGCCGCCTTCGCTGTTGTAGCGGGGACGGTAAGGACGGTCGCCACCGGCATTGTTGCCATAAGAACGCTGGGGACGGTCGCCGCCTTCGCTGTTGTAGCGGGGACGATAAGGACGGTCGCCACTGGCATTGTTGCCGTAAGAGCGCTGGGGACGGTCGCCGCCTTCGCTGTTGTAGCGGGGACGGTAAGGACGGTCGCCACCGGCATTGTTGCCATAAGAACGCTGAGGGCGGTCGCCATTCTCTCCATTCGGGTTAAAACGCGGGCGATAAGAACGGTCGCTGCTATAAGCACGTTGCGGGCGATCCCCATTTTCATTATTAAATCTCGGACGATAAGGGCGGTCCCCATTTTCACGATTATAAGACGGACGGTTGTAACCTCCCTCTCTGTTAAATTGGTTACCATCACGGCCGGCGCCTGAATTCTCTTCTGAAGAAGAGGCATCACGCCAAGTTTCATTTTCTGTACTCATTGTTTTTTATTCGAATAAAATTAAACCTACTGGCCTCACGGCCATTCTTTCTTTATCTCTAATTACCTTCTTTTACGTTAGCTTATAAACAATCCCCGGAACAAAAAGTTGAGATTCTTCCGGGCTTCTCTTGTCACTTCTTAAAGTCCCGTATACGTATGGGGAGTAATCGCACGCAATTCCTTCTTTATGTCCTCGCTCACATTCAATTCTTCTATGAATTCCTTGATTGAGCTCTCCGTAATCGCCTGATTGGTACGTGTCAACGCTTTCAGCGCTTCATAAGGATGCGGATATGCCTCGCGGCGCAGGATTGTCTGAATGGCCTCGGCCACCACACTCCAGCAATTATCCAGATCGCGGTAGATAGCCGTTTCGTTCAGCAACAGCTTACGCAATCCTTTCAGTGAGCTTTGGATAGCGATTATAATATGCCCGAACGGAACACCCACGTTACGCAATACGGTGGAGTCGGTCAGGTCGCGCTGCAGACGTGACACCGGCAATTTCACCGCCAGATGCTCAAGGATGGCATTTGCTATGCCCAGGTTGCCTTCGGCATTCTCAAAGTCAATGGGATTCACCTTATGCGGCATCGCACTTGAACCAACCTCCCCGGCTTTAATCTTCTGTTTGAAGTATTCCATGGAGATATATTGCCAGAAGTCGCGATTCATATCGATCATCACCGTATTGATACGTTTCATCGCGTCGAAAACTGCCGACAGATTATCATAATTGGATATCTGGGTTGTATATTCCTCACGCTCCAGCCCCAGCTTCTCAGCGACAAACCTGTTGCCGAAAGCCTTCCAGTCATATTCCGGATAGGCCACATGATGCGCGTTGTAATTACCCGTAGCTCCACCAAATTTAGCGGTTAACGGACATGCTTTCAATGCGGCCAACTGGCGCTCCAGACGATACACAAACACCATCACCTCTTTTCCCAAACGGGTAGGAGAAGCCGGCTGCCCATGCGTTTTGGCAAGCATCGGGATGTTCGCCCACTCTTCCGCGTATGTGCGGAGCTGGGCAATCAGCTCTTCTATCTGGGGATAATACACCTGTTCCAGTGCTTCTTTTACAGACAAAGGAATAGAGGTATTGTTAATATCTTGCGAAGTCAGTCCGAAATGGATAAACTCTTTATAGTCGTCCATACCGCCCAACTTGTCAAATTCTTCTTTCAGGAAATATTCCACAGCCTTCACGTCGTGGTTAGTCACGCTTTCAATCTCCTTGATGCGTCCGGCATCGGCTTCGGAAAAGTTACGGTAGATATTTCTTAATGTCTCGAATACACCCTTGTCCACCCCTTTCAACTGCGGCAAAGGCAGTTCACACAAGGTGATAAAATATTCCACTTCAACCTGTACACGATATTTTATCAGTGCAAATTCTGAGAAATAGGCAGCCAAAGCATCTGTCTTGCCCCTGTAACGACCGTCAATCGGAGAGATTGCGGTAAGTAAATCAAGTTCCATACGTCGTATTATATGATAATTATCGGGCTGCAAAATTACGGCTTTTTTCCGAGTAATCAGGCATAAAGAGGAAATAAATTAAAAAAAATGAGCCTGTAAGACAAAAAAAAAACGGCTTCACATCTTACGATGCAAAGCCGTAAAAAAGTTTCAAAACCTGTGGGCGTTGACGGATTCGAACCGCCGACCCTCTGCTTGTAAGGCAGATGCTCTGAACCAGCTGAGCTAAACGCCCTTTTGATGAACGAAAGTGTTTGTTTTTTTTGTGTGGGCGTTGACGGATTCGAACCGCCGACCCTCTGCTTGTAAGGCAGATGCTCTGAACCAGCTGAGCTAAACGCCCGTACACTTCCGTTTCAAAAGCGATGCAAAGGTACAGCTTATTTTGAAACTACCAAAACTTTAGCCATCTATTTTGCAAGTTTTTTTCACACACCACTAAGTATTACTGAAATTCAAGCAATTAGCTTTATTCTTTTTTTACTTCATTTTTGCGGATCACTTTTGCCGGATTACCCACCGCCACACAATCGGACGGAATATCTTTGGTCACCACGCTCCCCGCGCCGATAATACACCGGTCGCCAATCGTCACTCCGGGACAAATAACAGCGCCTCCGCCAATCCAGCAATCCTCACCAATCGTCACCGGATAGGCATATTCCTGCTCCACACGCCGCTCCAAATAATCAAGCGGATGCTGAGGGGTATAAATCTGTACATTGGGACCGACCAGCGTATACGCTCCGATCGTGATATATCCCCCGTCCAAAAACGTACAGTTGGAATTGATAAACACATGTTCCCCGAGACGGATGCCGTCGCCATGATCGCAACAGAAAGGCGGCCAGATTGTGGCAGAGGCGGGAATACCGGGTATCAAATCCTCCAATACCCTCCGAAACTCCTCATCATACCCGTCCATGCGGTTCAGCTTCAACAGCAGTTTCTTTGCACGTTTAAAACGTTCCTGGATTTCCGGGGAAGAGGTATTCGCCAGTTGCGAACTCCGCATTTTATCTACTTCATTCATATCCATTATATATATTCTTCGGCATGCACCAATCATCAATTTATGGAAAGCGGACATCCCGGCTAAAGGATGTCCGCCCCATTACAATCGTATATCAGCAGAATTATTTATATTCCTGCCAGCTCTTAATCTGAATATCTTCCATTTTCATCTCGCAGAACGCTTCAATGAAAGCACCTGCCAGACGGGCATTCGTAATCAAAGGAATGTTATGGTCGATAGCGCCGCGGCGAATCTTGTAACCGTTGGTCAGCTCGCGCTTAGAATGGTTCTTCGGAATATTCACAATCAGGTCGAACTTATGTTCGGCAATCATCGTCATTACATTGTTTTCCGCATCGGCACGTTCATCCGGCCAGAACACAGCCTCGGTGTTCACGCCATGTGCGTTGAGGAACGCGGCGGTACCTGCCGTAGCGTAGATTTTATACCCCTTGGCAAAGAGCATACGGCTGGCATCCAGCAGATCCACTTTCGATTTCATTGCACCGGAAGAGAACATAACACCTTTCTCCAAAGAAGGAATCTTGAAGCCGGTGGCAATCATGGAGTTCAGCAATGCTTCGGAGAAGTCGTCGCCGATACAGCCCACCTCGCCCGTAGAGGACATGTCCACGCCCAATACCGGGTCTGCCTTATGCAGACGTGAGAAGGAGAACTGAGACGCCTTTACGCCGATCCAGTCGATGTCGAACGCCGACTTGTCCGGACGGGAATAGGGAGCATCCAGCATGATCTTCGTAGCAGTCTCGATGAAGTTGCGTTTCAGCACTTTAGACACGAACGGGAAGCTACGCGAAGCACGCAAGTTACATTCGATGACCTTCACCTCGTTGTTACGTGCCAGGAACTGGATGTTGAAAGGACCGGAAATGTTAAGTTCCTTTGCTATCTGACGGCTGATCTTCTTGATACGGCGTGCCGTAGCAAAGTAGATCTTCTGCGCCGGGAACACCAGCGTAGCGTCACCGGAGTGCACACCGGCAAACTCCACGTGCTCGGAAATGGCATATTCCACCACCTCACCGTTCTGTGCCACAGCATCAAACTCAATCTCCTTTGTATTCTGCAAGAACTGAGACACCACCACCGGATACTCCTTAGAAACCTCGGCGGCCATTTTCAGGAAGTTTTCCAGTTCTTCTTCATCGTAGCACACATTCATCGCAGCGCCGGAGAGCACATACGACGGACGCACCAATACAGGATAACCCACTTTTTCAACGAATCCCTTCACGTCTTCCAGGCTGGTCAGCTCCTGCCATGCCGGCTGGTCAATGCCAAGCTGGTCGAGCATGGCAGAGAATTTGTTGCGGTTTTCTGCGCGGTCGATAGAGATGGGAGAAGTACCCAGCACAGGCACCGACTGGCGGTGGAGCTTCATGGCAAGGTTGTTCGGAATCTGTCCGCCTACGGACACGATTACGCCGCGCGGCTGTTCAAGGTCGATGACGTCGAGTACACGTTCAAAAGAAAGTTCATCGAAGTACAGGCGGTCGCACATGTCGTAGTCGGTGGACACCGTTTCAGGGTTGTAGTTAATCATGATTGACTTGTAACCCAGCTTGCGTGCCGTTTGGATAGCGTTCACAGAACACCAGTCGAACTCTACGGAAGAGCCGATGCGGTAAGCGCCCGATCCCAGTACAACTACCGACTTCTCGTTTTTATAGTAGTTCACATCATATCCCTGTACGGCATACGTCATATAGAGGTAGTTCGTCAGTTCCGGATGTTCGGAAGCAACGGTATTGATGCGCTTCACAGCCGGGAGAATACCCAACTCCTTGCGGCGGGCGCGTACCATAAGGTTCTCTTTCTCCATATTGCCTTCCGGGCTCAGCACGAAACGCGCAATCTGGAAGTCGGAGAAGCCGAGTACCTTTGCTTCGCGCAGCACGTCAGCCGGAATGTCTTCCACCTTATTATATTGTGAAAGTTTATTTTTATAATCTACGATATTCTTCAATTTGCCGAGGAACCAGGGATCGATCTTTGTCAGTTCGAAGATGCGGTCAATGCTATACCCCTTCTCCAAAGCCTGGGCAATGGCAAATACACGCAGGTCGGTGGGGTGAGACAGTTCATGGTCCAAATCATCGAATTCCACACCGTCGTTGCCCACAAAGCCATGCATGCCTTGTCCTATCATACGCAAGCCCTTTTGGATGATTTCTTCGAAAGAGCGGCCGATAGACATGATTTCGCCCACTGACTTCATGCTCGAACCGATTTCGCGTGATACCCCCGCAAACTTCGTCAAGTCCCAACGCGGGATTTTGCAGATCAGGTAATCCAGTTGCGGAGCCTCGTAAGCCGAATTGGGAGTTCCCATTTCGCCGATCTGGTCGAGCGTATAGCCCAGCGCAATCTTGGCGGCAACGAAAGCAAGCGGATAGCCGGTGGCCTTGGATGCCAGTGCGGAAGAACGCGACAGACGGGCATTCACCTCAATCACGCGGTAGTCGTTGGTTTCGGCATTGAATGCATACTGTATATTACATTCGCCCACGATGCCGAGGTGGCGGATACATTTCGTAGAAAGTTCCTGCAACATTTTCACCTGTTCGTCGGTAAGCGAGCAGGTAGGCGCAACCACGATGGACTCACCCGTATGGATGCCCAGCGGATCGAAGTTTTCCATGCTTGCTACGGTGAAGCAGTGGTCGTTGGCATCGCGGATCACCTCAAATTCAATCTCTTTCCAGCCCTTCAAGGACTCTTCCACCAGAATCTGCTTGGAGAAAGCAAAAGAGCTCTCGGCCAGTTTCAGGAATTCCTCCTCGTTGGCACAGATACCGCTGCCCAGTCCGCCCAAGGCATAAGCCGAACGCACCATTACGGGATAACCGATTTTGCGGGCTGCGGCGAGGGCGTCTTCCATGCTTTCCACAGCTTGGCTGACGGGCGTCTTCATCTCTATTTCGTCCAGCTTCTTCACAAAAAGGTCGCGGTCTTCGGTGTACATGATAGCCTCTACGGAGGTTCCCAGCACACGTACGCCGTATTTATCTAAAACGCCGTTGGTATAGAGTTCCGCACCACAGTTCAGTGCGGTCTGTCCGCCAAAAGCTAACAAAATGCCATCCGGATGTTCTTTCTTGATGATTTCCTCTACAAAATAAGGAGTCACCGGCAAGAAATAAACCTGATCGGCAATACCTTCCGATGTTTGGATTGTAGCAATGTTCGGGTTCACCAATACCGAACTTATACCCTCTTCACGCAAAGCCTTCAAAGCCTGCGAGCCGGAATAGTCAAACTCTCCCGCCTGACCGATCTTGAGCGCACCTGAGCCCAAAACAAGCACTTTCTTCAAATTCTTTTCCATATCTCTTTTGTTATCTATGTAAGTTCACTTTTTACGTTCTTCCCACCTATACAAAAAAAATGCGTTACCCCGATTAAGGATTAACGCATTACCAAAGAACTAAAAATATTGTTTTCGGAAAAAGAGAAACCGACGGCTAACGAATGAAATTCATTCGAACGAAGGTTGTATGTACTTCTCATTTCCTGCGATTGCATAACTGTCTTTAAAATTTGTGCAAAGTAACGACTTATTTACGATTTGAGCAAATTAATCAAAGAAATAAATTTCTTATCCGAAAAGAATAGTTACATTTGTAACAATGCAGTCTTAGAATCAAGCTTTCATTTATAGGAATTAAGCTTTCATTTATAAAAATCAAACTTTCATTCTTGAAAATGAAAGCTTGATTCTAAGACTGCATCGCCACAATAAGAACTTCATAATACAAGGGAAAGATGTCTGCACAGCAATATAATGAAAGAAATGCCCGATATTCATGGAACGGACAAGGCTCCCGGCACAGAGCATGGCTTCCGCCGTTTAATTTTTAGGGCAATGCACTGCATTAGATGAAAATAATGGTATCTTTGCATTCCGTTACAACAGACAGGATTTTATAAGGAAAAAATAATAAATACAGATATGGCAAAAGAAAAAATCATCCTTACGGGCGACCGGCCCACAGGACGCCTGCACATCGGACATTATGTAGGCTCATTGAGACGCAGAGTGGAGTTGCAGAACTCCGGACTGTATGACAAGACATTCGTGTTCATAGCCGATGCACAAGCATTGACAGACAACATGGAGAACCCTGAGAAAGTTCGTCAGAACGTTATTGAAGTGGCACTCGACTATCTGGCATGCGGACTGGATCCGGCAAAGAGCACCATCTTCATCCAGTCGCAAATACCGGAACTGTGCGAACTCACATTCTACTATATGGACCTCGTCACCGTATCACGCCTGCAGCGCAACCCGACGGTGAAGACGGAAATCCAAATGCGCAACTTCGAGACGAGCATCCCGGTAGGTTTCTTCACCTATCCCATCAGTCAGGCTGCGGACATTACGGCCTTCCGCGCCACCACCGTTCCCGTAGGCGAAGACCAGGAACCGATGATTGAGCAGGCCCGCGAAATCGTACGCCGCTTCAACTTCATCTACGGCGACACACTGGTAGAGCCCGAAATCCTTCTGCCGGACAACGCAGCCTGCCTGCGCCTGCCGGGAACAGACGGAAAAGCCAAGATGAGCAAGTCACTGGGCAACTGCATCTACCTTTCCGACACAGCCGACGAGGTGCAGAAGAAAGTGAAAAGCATGTACACCGACCCCAACCACCTGCGCGTGCAGGATCCGGGCAAAATTGAGGGCAATACCGTATTTACTTATCTGGACGCCTTCTGCCGCCCCGAACATTTTGAACGTTACCTGCCCGACTACCCCTCTCTGGAAGAATTGAAGGCGCACTACCAACGTGGCGGACTGGGCGACATGAAAGTGAAAGGTTTCCTCAACAACATCATGCAGGAGACGTTGGAACCGATTCGTAATCGCCGCAAGGAGTTCGAAAAGGACATTCCCGCCATCTACGAGATGCTGAGAAAAGGTTGCGAAACAGCACGCGAAACAGCCGCCGCAACATTGGACGATGTGCGTCGCGCCATGAAAATCAACTATTTTGACGACGCGGAACTGATTGCGGAACAAGTGAAAAAGTTCAGCGCAGAATAAAGGTTTCACCACAGAGGAGACAGAGTTTCGCGGAGGATTCTTCCTTTAATACTGTACCCTCTGTGGTAAAAAAGCATACAAGAAAGGGCTGTACCCGTCACCGGATACAGCCCTTGTTCTTTTCCATTATTTATCTGTTAGTTAGCAGATTTCACCAGTACCACACGATTCAGGATGGGCTGTCCGAACTTGTCAACACCACCGTCGGCAGAAATCTTCAGGCGGTCGGCAGAGATTCCGTAGTCCTTCACCAAAACATCCACCACTGCCTGTGCACGTTTCAAGCTCAACTCCTTGTTGAACTCAGGAGTACCTGTGGCAGAGTCGGCATAACCGTTTACGGTGTAAGTCGCGTTCGGGAATTCCTGCATCTGTTTGGCCAGATAAGAGATGTTCATCACCTCACGCGGAGACACCTCGGCAGAACCTATATTGAAGAATACGGTACGCGGCGCGATATTCGGATCGGTAACGACAACTTCGGTTTCAGCAACCTCTACCGGTCTGTTCTGTGCAGCGGTCAGAGCCGATTCGAGCTGTTGGTTGGCAGCAGCCATTTCAGCAATCTGCTGTTGCATGGCAGAGAGTTCAAGCGCTGAAATCAACTGCGGCATCGGACGGTTGAAACCGCGTTTCGGGAAGTGGTAGGTCAGACCGAGCGTTGCACTGAACACACCGTCATAACCCTTACCGGCAACTGTTCCGTCAAACTTGTCCTCAGTCCCCATTGCACTCAGCTCCAAATTAATGTCGATCGCATTCGAAATGCGGAAGCGGTTGATAATACCGGCGTTCACCGACAGGGCCTGACGATGGGGCTTGGTATAGTTATGAGTGATACCGGCACCCAAATAAGGAATTATTTCATATACGCGGTATTGATTGTAACCGCCAAACAAGGCATTCAGATTGAACATCACATCACCATGAAAGTTCATATACTCAAAGCGTTGCTTGTACGAACCGTTTTCACGTTGAGTGCCCTTTACATAATCGGCAAACGGATCCATCGTGAAACCTTTTGCCTGAAGACCACTATACTGCAAACGCAATCCGAGACCCGGAGTAAACCATTTGCCGACAGAGATGTTCATCGTAGGACTGATGCGCTTGCCGAAGTCGCCCAACTGCTGGTCGTTATCTCCATACATCACCGATGCACCGCCTCCGATAGAAAAGAACCAGTTGCTCCAAAATGGATTTGTGATTACTTGGTACTTGTCCTGTACCTGAATAATGTCGACCTGTTCCACAACGACAGGTTTTTGCTGCGCCATAGCAGCAGAAGATACGCCGGCCAATGCCAGCAACATTAGAATCTTTTTCATATACCTAAAATAGTTAAGTTGGTTAATTAAATTCTTTATCATTCAAACTGATTAATTAACACCAGCAAAACTAAAAGGTTCTGAAAAAAAGATTTTTTTTTAAAGAGCCTGCTTAAAGATCACTTCAAAAACAGTTTTTCAATATCTTCTTCTTTAATGGTAGAAAGTACCGTACGTCCGTCGGGCGTATAATTAGGCGTGGCACAGGCAAACAGACTGTCTACGAGGTTGGACATTTCATCATTGCTCAACACCTGCCCGTAGACGATAGCCGCCGCGCGCGCCAATGTCAGCGCAAGGATTGTCCGGACTTCTTCTTTCACATCGCTGCCTTTTTCCATAGCGGTATGCACCATATTACGCACCAGCTCCACCGGATTCAGCCCTTCGATGCCGGAAGGGATGCCGTTGATAGCGTAACTGCCCCCGCCCAAAGGACTCAGGTCGAAACCTACTGCCGCCAAATCGTCCGACAGGCTCTCCAACACCGCCGCTTCGGAAGCCGGCAACTGGACGATCTCCGGGAACAACACTCCCTGAGACACCCCCTGCTTCTGGCGAATCTGGTTCATATAACGATCGAACAGCACCCGCACATGCGCACGATGCTGGTCTATCAGCATCAAACCGGATTTTACGGAAGTAAGAATAAAACGTCCTTTGAATTGCAGATGCTGCGCTCCCTTTTCCATGGAAGAGGACTCACCGGAATACAGAGAAGGAGACTGGGAAAGCTCAGAGGCAGGCTCTGTCACATCTGAAACGGTTGTCTCGAAATCAAGAGGTTCCTCCGCAGCAGGTTCGTTCATCTTGCTCGCCTTCTCCAAGCCGGAGTATAACCCTTCCCATTCCACACTTTGACGGGAATAGCTGCCCCCGCCGTAGGACGAAGCGGACGAAGTCTTGAAAGGATTGAAATCCGCATTATAATGAACTTTAGGCGGTTCGATAGGGCGACTCTGCTCGAATGTAGGGATGTCGGGCATCCCTTCCGTATCGAAATCGATGGACGGCACAGCATTGAACTTTCCAAGCGACTCCTTAACGGCAGCCGAAAGTATCTGCCAAATGGCCTGTTCGTTCTCAAACTTGATTTCTGTCTTTGTTGGATGAATGTTCACATCTATATTGGCTGGATCAACTTCAAAATAGATGAAGTAGGATATTTGCTCTCCGGCAGGAATCAGTTGCTCATAAGCGTCCATCACCGCTTTGTGGAAATAGGGGTGGCGCATGTAACGCCCGTTTACAAAAAAGTACTGGTGTGCACCTTTCTTGCGGGACGTCTCCGGCTTTGCAACAAAACCCGAAACCTTTATCATCGTCGTATCCACATCTACCGACAACAACTGCTGGTTCAACTTTTTGCCGAATACGGCAAGAATACGCTGCCGCAATGGCATGACAGGCAGGTTGAACAACTCCGTATCATTGCTATACAGATAGAAAGCGACATCCGGATGCACCAAAGCAATACGCTCAAACTCCGCCAGGATATTGCTCAGCTCCGTCGAGTTCGCCTTCAGGAACTTGCGGCGGGCAGGGACATTGAAAAACAGGTTCTTTACGGAGAAATTGCTCCCCTTAGGACAGGACACAGCCTCCTGGCTCTCTACCTTAGAGCCGGCAATCAGCAACCGCGTACCGAGTTCCTCACCGGCAGGACGGGTCTTCAATTCCACTTCCGCCACCGCGGCAATGGATGCCAGCGCTTCTCCACGAAATCCCATCGTGCGCAAAGCAAACAAATCGGAGGCTTCACGTATCTTGGAAGTGGCGTGGCGCTCAAAAGACAAACGGGCATCCGTTTCGGACATGCCCTTTCCGTCGTCGATAACCTGGATGCCGGTCTTCCCCGCATCCGTTACCAGCACATGTATCTCTCCGGCTTCTGCATCAATCGCATTTTCTACCAATTCCTTGATGACGGATGCCGGACGCTGGATCACCTCTCCGGCAGCAATCTGGTTCGCAACCGAATCGGGCAGCAAATGAATGATATCGCTCATGGCAAGTATTAAGTATAAAATATAAAGAATAAGAATATAAACAACTTAGATAATACCGTTGGTTATAGCATACCACAAATAAATCAGCAGGGCTATGACAACCAGTATTATCCCCAAATGCACAGGCTTGCGCCCGCTCTCTTTACGACGCTTCAGATGGGTGGTGCCTTCAACGAACTTCCCCCGGATATCTTCAGGCGAAAACTCCTTCTCCGGCAGCATACCTAATTCGCGTTTGGCATCTTCTTCCATTTTAGCCAGCTTCTCTTTCCGCTCATCCACATAGATATATGAATGGTTAAATCCTCGCGGCTTGCGCATTGTAAACATTCCCATAGCGTTATTTTTTAGTTCGTTTTATGTGCATATCTCTTGGCGAAGTTAAAGGTTTCCGATCACTTTTCTGCAATGTCTCACCCGCTTTTTTGCCTCGCCATTCAAAGATGTCATACTTATTCAGCGGACGGATATAATCGAACCACACAAACGAAGGCAGCCGCATTTTGTCCGCCGGTATCTGATCCATAGGATACAACACCCCATTGGACTTGCCTATCAAAGCGGCTTCTTCCATCTTACGGTCTTTCAGGAAAATGCGCAGAAAACTGCCTTCGGCATAGTTCATACCAATCATCGTACTGTCTTTCTCTTCCGGATAGAAAACAATCAGGACATTACCGTTTACATCCACACGACGCATATCTCCATTGATGAAAAAAGCCTTCATCTCTTTGCCTGTCACCTGATTGTAGTGAACAGAATCTTTCTGCTCCACCGCCAATGCCTGATTGATGATATGCGCCCAGTCAATGGTGCTATCATTCATGTAGACTTTTATCTCTTCCCCAAGTAATTGCTGCGCGCCATGCCACAAGACCGGATCGGTGTACATCGTCATGCAGGAATCTTTGGAGTTATAGACCAAAGAGTCGCATACCGCCTGCACGTCCGTACGATAAGCACGCACTTTATGATAAACACGCATTTCACGATAAGTGGAATCAGTATTCAGATTGTAGGTCACCAGCCGCAAGGTATCACCATGCATGAAAAGGCTGTCGCCCTGAGAATAGTCGATGGCAACGGCACGCCGGGTGGCAATGGCATTACCCGTCAGTTCGTTGTAGAAGCAATAATCACCGGTAAGCATATTCTTGTTTACCGTATCATTCATCTGCACGTTATCAAAGGCTTCGCCATACCCCAGCTTACGGTCGTAGAACAGGCTGTCACCCACCAGTTTCTTACCTTCGTTGGTCAGGACCGAACGGTCCAACAGTTCCGCCTGCTCGGAAACGGTGTTATATATCCCGCGTTCCGAATAGATATGATTTTTGTCGCTGACAATATCGGACGGTCCCAGAATCGTAGCGATTTTAGATTCCGTACTGTATTTCAGCGTATCGGAAGTGAGGACAAACTTCGGATTCACCAACTTCACCTCATGGTTGAACACAGCCAGTTTGGTGGCCGGGCTGTATTCTCCCCATTCGGAAGTCAGTACGTTTTCTTCATCGGTCAACGTACCGCCATCAAAATAATAGCCTAAGTTGTAAAGACGGTCGTAATTCAGGCTGTCCGTAGTGAGCTCTGTGTTACGGTTAATCATGCGCACATTCTCACGCAACATGGCAAGCTGCGACATTCCGTCATAATACAGGTAATCACCATATATAAACAAGGTGTCCCCCTGTTCCATGCGGACATTGCCGAAAGCCTCAACGGAATTGATTTTCTCGTAAATCAGAGCACTGTCACAAAACATGTACATGCTGTCATGCTTCATCCTGACAGATCCTATCAGCACCTGTACGTCGGGACGCGACTGCTTGTCCGCCTGCGCTTCATCGGCATAGAGCAAATCTACACGTTTCTTTTTCCTGTCAGACTCGTTTTTCCTGTCCTGCGCACTCAGCAAGCAAACGCCGAACAGACATATCAAACCAAATATCAGTCTTTTATCCATCCCGGATACTTGAAAGTACAGTTTCTCCAATTTTCGTTGATGCGGACGTAGGTATGTTTCTGCTTTTCACGAATCCATTTGTCCAACATCTGGTCGCGACGTTTCTCCAGAACTATTTCTTTCAGGTTCTGGTAGTCGTCGGCAACAGTTGCCTTATGCCCGTTAGTGCGGCTCTTCAGTTTCACGATAACACATTCTTCCTTTCCGGTTTTCTGCGGAATCATCGTGAATGCTTCGGAAATCTCGCCCACCTTCATCTTATCCACCACTTTTGCTATCTCAGGCGGCAGTTCCTGCATCTCGAACTTGGAAGTATTATTATTGGGATTGGGCAACAGACCATGATTATTGCGTGTATCCTTATCCTGCGAAAGCACCGATGCCGCTTCCTCAAAAGAGAACTTTCCATTGCGAATGTCATCGGCAATAGAATCCAGACGCAACATCCCTGCCGTCAGGGCTGCTTCCGGAATATGCGGCTTCAACAAGATGTGACGGGTCTTGATACGATCGCCCCGCTTCTCTATCAACTGGATGATATGAAAGCCATACTCAGACTCCACGATTTTGGATACTTTGTTGGGATCTTGCAAGTTGAAAGCGACATTAGCATAGGCAGGATCCAACATGCCACGTCCGGAGAATTCAATCTCACCACCGCGAATGGCCGAAGCACGATCTTCGGAATACATACGGGCCAACGTAGAGAAGCTGGTCTCACCCTTTGTGATGCGGTCAGTGAAATCGCGCAAACGCTTTTTCACATTCTCTATCTCTTCCAAAGGAACCTTAGGCTGCTGAGTGATAATCTGAACCTCTACCTGTGTCGGAATATAGGGGATACTGTCTTGCGGCAGGTCTTTGAAGTAACGGCGCACCTCGGCAGGCGTAATCTTGATTTCACCAACCAGCTTCTGTTGCATCTTCTGCACTTTCAGACCTTCACGAGCGTTGTCGCGCAAAGTTTCGCGAATCTGACTGGAAGTTTTATTGAAGTATTCCTCCATTTTCTCGCGTGAACCGATATTGGTGATATACATATTCGTCATATAGTCCACACGCTGAATAACCTCGGCTTCGGAGACTTCAATACTGTCGAGCGCTGCCTGATGCAGGAACAACTTTTGCACAGCTATTTCTTCCGGTATCACGCAATAAGGGTCGCGATCGAACTTACGTCCTTCATACAAGGCGCTCATACGCGCTTCTTCCACTTCGGACTTCAATATAGCCTCGTCGCCTACTACCCACACTACCTCGTCAATCACATTGTCTTGTCCATAAACGGTAGAACCGGCTAACAGCGTCAAGGCAAATAAAACTACAAACTTAAAGTTCATACACTTTTTCATTCTTGGTGTCTTATACTAATAATATTTAATTTTCTCTCTCTTCTCGGCACGTCGGTACAAGTCTTCTTTTACTTGTTCCATAAACTCCACCTGCTTCATGTTCAGCATCATATCCTTCACCTGAGTACGGGCGAATTCGTACGGTTCCTGTTCTCCCACCGTACGAAAATCACTCACATTCAGGAAGTAATGGAAAGCAGTATCTTTCAGCTCTACATGACGGTTCTTATTCAGGTATTCTCCGGCATCGGACACCTTCAGCGGTATCAGATCCATCACTTCGGCTATCGGCACCCACTTGTCATAAAAGTACTCGTACTTCACAGCATTCTGCAAACTGTATTTTTCCAAATGTTCTACTGCTTCGCGGGTCTCGGTTTTGTACCAACGGCGGACATTGCCCAACTGGGGAGCCTTAAGAGGAACTTTGATGAACAATCCCTTCATCAAAGGACGCTCTACCTTGAAAAGTTCCTGATGCTTCTCATAGTAATCGGTCAGTTCCGTTTCCGAAATTTCCTTGGAAAGGGTCTGATTCATCAATGCCTGCTGATAGGTATGCATAATCAACGCTTTCCGGTAGTTCTCCACCAGCTTGTCAATCTCACCACTGTTGGGAATATTGCTTTTCGCCTTCTCATACAACAGCACTTCTTCCGCCCAGTTGCGTATGTAATGCTCTGCAAACAACAGGCTGTCATCCTTCGACAGCCCCGCAGGAAGTACCGCTTGCAAATCTTCATGGTAAAGGAAGTTGCCATCCAATTCCACTAACGGTGTTCGCCCTCCATGATCGTGCTGTTCCTTGCATGATCCACAGACAAGAAGAATTAAAAGCCCCAAACAGATTGTTCGCATTACCAACTGATATTTACTGTTTTTAAGGTACGAAGATACTGCTTTAATCGGTTGCATCAGTGATTATTAACGGTTTTTAAAACCTCTTGGTTTATTTCAACCTTAGCCGAAGAGCGTAAACGGTCCACCCAACGGCCATCCAAGTAGGTCTGATAATCCGCAACCAGCCTGTCTTTTACTTCCTGATAGTCATCCGGCCCTTTCACTTTCTTGCCCAACACAGCAGTAAAAGGAAATGACACCAAAGGCGTTGCATCCTTACCCTTAAACACCAAATCATCAACATACGCATTGTCACCGGGAGCAAACACGCCCTGTTCGGCTTGTATCTGCGGTTGCGCACCGGCATTAAAAGTCAAGCGTATGGCATCTTTCCATTCTTCTTCCGGCAAGCTTTTCAAGAACTTACGCGCCTGCTTGACAACACGTTTACTCACGCCATGCAGGACAATTCCTCTATATCTCCGTTCTTCCCACTGATAATCGGACCGATGCTTCTCAAAATAGGCTTTTAAACCGGCTTCATCCGTCGCAGCCCGTTTACGGATTTCCTTGTCTATGATTTTCTTCAACAGCGCCTGCTCTTTGTAGTTTTGCACCAAACAACGTAAATCCGGATATTTCTGCTCCAAACATGTATTTTCATAATCAAGTACGGTTTTCATTATGAAAGCGTCCAGCTGCTTGCGCACATCTGCCGGATAAGCCGCAGCAAAACGGGCAAAATCGGTTCCCGTATAGCTCCTTCCTGCCAATGTGAACAGAGTGCGGCTGGTATGCCCCGAATTCGTCAGTTCATCCATACCAGCCTTATCGGGAGTGTACCGGTATTCTTTCTTTAATTTCTCCACCTGCACTTCCACCCCCCGGTCCGCTTCATGCCGGGACTGACGAGCCATTATTTCATCCTTCACCTTTTCAAAAGGCGGCAGCTCTCTACGTTCAAGTACCTTTACGATATGAATACCTTGCGGAGTAAAAAAAGACTGCGACACGCCACCCACCGGCAATTCAAAAGCCACGTCTTCAAATTCCACCGGCATCTGAAGCCAACTCACCCATAACGACCGCTTGTCATCAGAGAAGCGCTCTACACAAGCGTCAAAAGCATTGTCTCCCGGATTTTTCCGAAGATACTCATAAATGGAGTCCATACGGGCAACCGCATCGCGAAGCGCATCACCGGAAACATTCTGAGGAAGATATTTGAAAATATGGCGCACACGTACCTGTCCTCCACGATGATGAGCCTTCATCCTGTCATACCACCGGCGGGCAGCAGCATCCGCTTCAATCGTATCGGTCAGGTATGATTTTACCAGCCGGGCACGATAGTTCTCCACTTCCTCGCGGAAAGCAAAAGCCGTATCCAAACCGGCAGCTTCAGCATCACCTACTTTCAGTTTGAAATTCACAAAATGCTCTACATATTTTCCCGGTGTAGCGTGTTTAAGAGCGAGCAATGATTTATCCCTGTTATAGCTATACTCAAATTCAGAACGGAGCACATCCTTTCCATTGATACGCATCAACACCGGATCCTGCTGAGCAAAAACATTCCAACCCAACCAAAGAAAGATCACCGTCAAACAACTCTTTATCATAATCACCTTTTTAAAGAAACGAACAAAATCAAATGCAGATACGGCACAAAGATACAATTTCAGAAATAATATGCCCGTTTCACATCGAAAAAACCATACGTACTCCTCAATAAATCTTCCGTCCAATAAGAACAATGCCCGAAAAGTATAGTTTTACTTTCCGGGCATTATCGTTAAGTGTGTATGTTTCCTTTATTCAGGACGGCTGTAATTCGGCGCCTCGCTGGTGATTGCAACATCATGCGGATGGCTTTCAAGCACGCCGGCATTAGTGATACGGGTAAATTTGGCATCGTGCAGCTTTTCGATATTAGCCGCACCGCAATACCCCATACCTGCACGCAAACCACCGGTCAACTGGTAGATAACCTCATATAGAGTACCCTTATAAGGAACACGAGCAGCGATACCCTCCGGTACGAGCTTCTTCACATCACTTGTTCCACTCTGGAAGTAACGGTCTTTAGAACCATGTTCCATAGCCTCCAAAGAGCCCATACCGCGATAAGACTTGAATTTACGCCCGTTGAAGATAATCGTTTCGCCCGGAGACTCTTCCGTTCCGGCCACCAATGAGCCAATCATTACAGAATAACCACCGGCAGCCAAAGCCTTCACCACATCGCCGGAGTAACGCAAACCGCCATCGGCAATCAGAGGAATACCCGTACCTTTCAATGCTTTTGCCACATCGTATACGGCAGACAACTGGGGAACACCCACACCGGCAACTACGCGAGTGGTACAGATAGAACCCGGACCGATACCCACTTTCACACCGTCGGCACCAGCCTCAACCAATGCTTTCGCGGCCTCTCCGGTTGCAATATTACCTACTACTATATCAATGTTCGGGAAACGTTTCTTAGCCTCTTTCAACTTCTCGATTACAAACATAGAGTGCCCATGCGCCGTATCAATCACAATGGCGTCCGCACCTGCATCCACCAATGCCTGCATACGGTCCAGCGTATCCACTGTCACGCCTACCCCGGCAGCCACACGAAGACGGCCTTTGCTATCTTTGCAGGCCATCGGCTTGTCTTTTGCCTTAGTAATATCCTTGTAGGTAATCAAACCTACCAATTTATTATCTTTATCAACTACCGGTAACTTTTCTATTTTATGTTCCTGCAGGATTTGGGCAGCAGCTTCCAAGTCGGTTGTCTGATTGGTAGTAACGATGTTACTTTTCGTCATCACCTCATCAATACGCTTGTTATGGTCTTTCTCAAAACGAAGGTCGCGGTTGGTAACAATTCCCACCAAATGTCCTTCATCATCTACTACCGGAATACCGCCAATCTTATACTCGGCCATCAAGCCCAATGCATCGGCTACCGAAGATCCTCTCTTGATAGTCACCGGATCATAAATCATACCATTTTCGGCACGCTTTACAATAGCAACCTGACGAGCTTGTTCCTCAATAGACATATTCTTATGGATAACACCGATACCACCTTCACGAGCAATGGCAATGGCCATTTTCGCTTCGGTAACAGTGTCCATAGCAGCTGTTACAAACGGGATTTTTAACTCAATGTTGCGTGAGAACTTAGTCGAGAGTTCGACTGTTTTAGGGAGTACCTCAGAGTAAGCAGGGATCAACAAAACGTCATCGTAAGTCAATCCATCCATTACAATCTTATCAGCAATAAATGACATAGGGCTATGCGTTTAAAATTTATTGCGTGCAAATATACGGTTTTTATTCCATTTCGTATATTTACACGCAATATTTTTTTCTTTTTTTTAAATCACAGCCCGAAGGTTAATTCGCCATCTCGGAGATGAACTTAATGCGCACCAAACGCACTTCTTCTTCTGTGAAATCATCTCCCAGCTCATCCAAGGCATCGTCAATATTATCTGTGGTAGATTCTTTAAAATAATCATATATGTCCAGCAGATGATCTTCATCCATAATGTCTTCCAAGAAATAGTCGATATTGAGCTTTGTACCGGAATAGACAATAGCTTCTATCTCATCCAGCAATTCCTCAAATTCGATACCTTTCGACATAGCAATATCGTCTAAGGCCACCTTACGGTCGATAGCTTGAATGATGGCGACCTTCATCTTGGACTTGTTGGCTACGGTACGCACACGCAAGTCTTCAGGACGTTCAATCTCATTTTCCTCACAATGACGTTTAATCAGCTTACAGAACTCTTCCCCATAGCGTTTCGCCTTACCGGCTCCTACTCCCGGAATGTTCTGCAACTCATCCAAAGTCACCGGATAGATAGTTGCCATTGCCTCCAAGGAGGGATCCTGGAAAATAACATAGGGAGGTACTTCCAATTTCTTGGAGAGTTTCTTACGCAAGTCTTTCAGCATAGAATAAAGCGCGGGGTCCACTGCACAAGCACCGCCACCACGTGCCGGAGCTTCTTCTTCCACCTCCTCAAAATCATTATCCTCCGTAATCTTAAAGGATTTAGGATGCTTCAAGAATTTCTTTCCGTCTTCCGTTACCTTCAGCAAGCCATAGTTTTCAACTTCTTTAGTCAAATATCCGGCAATCAGCGCCTGTCGGATAACAGCATTCCAAGTTTTGTCTTCTTCTCCCATACCGGAACCGAATACTTCCAGATCTTCATGCAAATGTGCCTGCACTTCTGAAGTTTCTTTTCCTTGTATAATATCTATAATATAGTCTGCTTTAAAATTTTCTTTCACCGCAAGAATAGCTTCTATTACGGTACACAATAATTCCTGAGCTTCCACTTGTTTTTTCGGATTTAAACAGTTGTCACAATTTCCACAATTTTCCTCCATATACTCCTCGCCGAAATAGTGCAACAGCGTTTTTCGGCGGCATACGGATGATTCGGCATATGCAGCTGTTTCCAGCAGAAGCTGCTTGCCTATTTCCTGCTCTGCAACAGGCTTGCCTTGCATAAACTTTTCCAGTTTTTGCAGGTCTTTATTAGTATAGAAAGTAATACACTGCCCTTCGCCTCCGTCTCTTCCGGCACGTCCGGTTTCCTGATAATATCCTTCCAGACTTTTCGGGATATCATAGTGAATCACATAACGCACATCAGGCTTGTCAATCCCCATACCGAAAGCAATGGTAGCCACAATCACATCAATTTTTTCCATCAGGAAATCATCTTGGTTCTGTGTTCGTGTAGCCGAATCCATTCCGGCATGATAGGCGCGGGCATTAATCCCGTTTGCCTGAAGTATTTCAGCAAGTTCTTCCACTTTCTTCCGGCTCAGGCAATAGATAATGCCTGACTTTTCCGGGTTATTCTTGATAAACTTGATGATGTCCTTATCCACGTTTGCAGTCTTAGGACGCACCTCGTAATAAAGGTTCGGGCGATTGAAAGACGACTTGAACACTTGTGCATCCACCATACCCAGATTCTTCTGGATATCGTGCTGCACCTTTGGCGTAGCTGTCGCAGTCAATGCTATAAGCGGAGCTTTTCCAATTTCATTGATAATAGGACGAATACGGCGATATTCCGGACGGAAGTCGTGCCCCCATTCTGAAATACAGTGGGCCTCATCTACGGCATAGAAAGAAATCTTCACAGTTTTCAGAAACTCCACGTTTTCTTCTTTGGTCAAAGACTCCGGGGCTACATACAACAATTTCGTCCTTCCGGCAAGAATGTCGGACTTCACCTGATCTATCGCGCTTTTGTTAAGGGAAGAATTAATGAAATGGGCTATTCCATCCTCCTCGCTGAAATTACGCATCGCGTCGACCTGGTTTTTCATCAAGGCAATCAAAGGGGAAATCACAATGCCCGTTCCCTCCATTAACAAAGAAGGCAACTGATAGCATAAAGATTTTCCACCGCCGGTAGGCATCAACACGAAAGTATCATTACCTGCCAACAGATTTTGTATGATTGCTTCTTGATTTCCCTTAAAAGTGTCGAACCCGAAGTAGTTCTTCAGCTGGTCTGTCAAATTAATCTTCTTCCCTGCCATGATTCATTAGGTTGTTTATTGAGTTAAGCTATTAATAATGCCACTATAAAGCATTTCTTGTTTTTAAGAACTCTAACAAAGTTATAAACAACTTCTTAAATTTCAAGCATAATCCGCCGAATATTTTTCAATAAAACACAAAAAAGTCAACTTTATTTGTATTACCTTTTGATTTTAAGCACTTTGAAGTTTTGCCATATTCGTTTTTTCCAACTGACGGCGAGCATAATCCAAAGTTACTACAAGACTTTTTTTATGTTCGGAAGGGACTTCAAACATCACATCCATCATAATAGTTTCGACTATGGAACGCAAGCCACGAGCTCCCAACTTGTATTCAACAGCTTTATCCACAATGTATTCAAATACCGCATCTTCGAAAGTCAGTTCCACTCCATCCATTTCAAACAGCTTAATATATTGCTTGATAATGGAATTCTTCGGTTCTGTCAGAATAGCACGCAATGCCGTACGGTCCAAAGGATTCAGATAAGTCAACACCGGCAAACGTCCGATTATTTCAGGAATCAAGCCGAATGACTTCAAATCCTGCGGAGCAATGTACTGCATCATATTATTCTTATCAATGGCAGCCGTATTACGTACAGCGCCATATCCTACAACATTCGTATTGAGACGCTGCGCTATCTTCTTCTCGATACCGTCGAAAGCACCTCCGCAAATGAACAGTATATTTTTGGTATTCACCGGAATCATCTTCTGGTCGGGGTGCTTACGTCCCCCCTGGGGCGGGACATTCACAACGGAGCCTTCCAACAATTTCAACAACCCCTGCTGCACACCTTCGCCGCTTACATCGCGGGTGATGGAGGGATTGTCGCCTTTACGGGCTATCTTGTCGATTTCATCTATAAACACAATGCCTTGTTCTGCCTCGGCCACATTAT
Organism: Bacteroides eggerthii; assembly: GCF_025146565.1. Lineage (NCBI taxonomy): Bacteria > Pseudomonadati > Bacteroidota > Bacteroidia > Bacteroidales > Bacteroidaceae > Bacteroides > Bacteroides eggerthii. The sequence continues at coordinate 199,804 of NZ_CP102258.1, forward strand.
AGTCCGCCACTTGCAGAAGACGGGTAAGGATACTTTCAATGTCCTCACCCACATAACCGGCTTCCGTCAACACCGTTGCATCTACAATGGTAAAAGGCACATGAAGCAGTTTGGCAATGGTACGGGCAAGCAGCGTTTTACCGGTTCCGGTACTGCCCACCATGATGATATTGGACTTTTCAATCTCCACATCATCGTCACCCGCCTTTTGCAGCAAACGTTTATAATGGTTATAAACAGATACTGCCAGAAAACGTTTTGCATCATCCTGACCGATTATGTACTGGTCAAGAAAATTCTTTATCTCTACCGGTTTGGGTAGTTCTTTCAGATTGAGTTTTGTTGCGACTGCACCTTTCTTAGACCCCAAAGCTTCTTGAGTAATCTCATAAGCCTGGGTGGCACAGCTGTCGCAGATGTAGCCGTTCATTCCCGTTATGAGGAAGCCGACCTCATCTTCCGAACGTCCGCAGAAACTGCATCTGTTTTTATTTCGTTTAGAGTCTGCCATATTTATTTCTTCGTATAGACTTGGTCTATCATGCCGTACTCTTTGGCCTCTTGCGCCGTCATCCAGTAGTCGCGATCGGAATCGGCCCACACTTTATCGAAAGGAGTATGTGAGTGGTCGGCTATGATAGTATAAAGTTCTTTCTTTAATTTTTGGATTTCACGTGCTGTGATTTCAATGTCCGACGCCTGTCCTTGCGCACCGCCCATCGGCTGATGAATCATCACGCGCGAGTGAGTCAACGCAGAGCGTTTACCTTCAGCCCCGGCCACCAACAGTACTGCAGCCATACTGGCAGCCATACCAGTGCAGATGGTAGCAACGTCGCTGCTGATGAACTGCATGGTGTCGTAAATACCCAATCCGGCATATACCGAACCGCCCGGCGAATTGATATAGATAGAGATGTCCTTGCCCGGATCCACAGAATCCAGATACAGCAGCTGAGCTTGCAAAGTATTTGCCGTATAATCATCTATCTGCGTACCGAGAAAAATAATACGATCCATCATCAGGCGGGAGAATACATCCAACTGGGTTACATTCAGTTGACGTTCTTCCAGGATATAAGGATTTAAATACCCGGCTTGTGATTTAATCACATCATCCAATACCAAACTATTCATACCTAAATGCTTGGTAGCGTATTTTCTAAAATCATCCATTTTTTCTTTCTGTCTTTTTTAATTTTAATGTGAATGCAAAGAAACGAAAAAGAACACAGAGACACAAAAAAACACAGAGTTATAGTTTGTCAAACTCTGTGTTTCTTTATAAAAATCAACGGTTTCCCGCCAAAATCTTATTCAAACATCTTATTGAAGTCTTCGGCTGAAATATTTTTGTTCTCCAACTTTACCTGAGTCTTCAAAGCAGAAGCCAACTTCGTTTCAACAACCCGGTTCACCAAGCCTTCGATGCTTTCTTTCTTCTTCAGCATTTCTTTCGCATAGTTATCAAGGATTTCTTCGGGCACACTCAACATTCCGTACTGTGCAAACTGCGCACGAGTAGCTTCTTTTGCCATGTTGAGGATGTCGTCCTGCTCAACTTTGATATCGTTAGCTTTCACCAGCTGTTCTTTAATCAGATGCCATGTCAGTTCCTCTATGCTCTTGTCATAGTTGTCTTCCACAAACTTTTCGTCTTTATCCTGATTGTTCAAACGCATGATACGCTTCAACAATGCATCCGGGAATTCCAGTTTTCCAACTTTTTCCATCAACATTTTGCGTACGTCCAACAAGAACTTATAATCGCCGTCGGCCACAAACTGATTGGCAATCACTTCTTTCACTTTAGCGCGGAATTCTTCTTCACTCTTAACCACATCCTTGCCGAATACCTGATCGAAAATTTCCTGATTCAATTCGCCTTCCACGAAACGGGTGATTTCTTCTACCTGGAAACTGAAATTTGATTTCATCTCGGCTACCGCTTCCTTATCAATCTTCAGCAAAGAAGCGAGTTCTGCAGCATTACCGTCCCATGCGGTGTAAGGATTGAATACAAGCACATCATTAACCTTTGCGTTGGCGAAGATAGCTTTCTGCTCATCGTTCTTCATATAAGCCGGCATCATGACAGCACCTTCTACCTGAATACCGCCTTCTTTAGTATTACCTTCCGCATCCAGTTCGGCGAGCAAGCCTTTCAGCATGTCGTTATCAGCGTAAGCATCCACTTTTTCGTATTTGCCGCTACGTTGCGTATAAGCCTTCACTTGATTATTAACCATTTCCTCGGTTACATCAATTGTATAGTAATCCACCTTATCATCAGCAGAAACCTCAGCCTTGAATTCCGGAGCCAAAGCGACGTCGAACAGGAATTCAAATTCTTCCATTGTATCGAAGTCAATATCTTTCTGCTTATCTTCATTAGGCAACGGTTCGCCCAGGATACTCACTTTATTATCTTGAATATACTTATATACAGAATCAGAAAGGAGTTTATTAACCTCTTCAGCCAATACTGACTTACCATACATTTTCTTCACCAGGCTCATTGGAACCATGCCTTTACGGAAACCGGGGATCTGAGCTTTCTGACGTAAGTTCTTCAATGATTTGTCTACCTTTTCCTGATAGTCTGCTTTCTCAAGCTTTACAGTAAGCAAAGCGCTTACTTTGTCAATGTTTTGCAATGAAACGTTCATTCTGACAATTATTTATTTGATTTATACTTTATTTCATTCTCCAATTTGAGCGTGCAAAATTAGCGTTAATCTTTTAATTATCAAAAAACACAGGCAATTATTTCCTCTGCCTCCCCTACTGCCAAAACTTTTCCATCCCGTTTCCTTAGTGCGATACCTTCGGGAGATCTTTCCAATACCACCGTTTGGTAGCAGGAATACCACACCATGGTAGCCCTCATACCAAAGGGTGGTAGCCGTCGTACCGTAGGCCATTCTTCCCGCCTTATGACAAGAGAAATAAAAAAAATGAGAAAAAGTATTGCAGTTCCGAAATTAATGCGTTCCTTTGTCGCGGAATGATGGCACATTAGTTTCTCGATTTCCATTACATGGTTTTTACTTCCGTTGAAAAAACGTTTTTGTAAACTCTCTGTCGTTGTGATCTTTTTATTATTCAGCCATCTTTCTAAAGAGAGTTTTATTTATTTTTATTTATTTACATTTTTCATTATGAACATTTATGTTGGGAACCTTAACTACCGCGTTAAGGAAGATGACCTGCAGAAGGTTATGGAAGACTACGGCACAGTATCTTCTGTTAAATTTATCATGGACCGTGCAACCGGACGTTTCAGAGGCATTGCATTCGTAGAAATGGAAGACAGCGCAGCTGCCGCCAAAGCTATCTCTGAACTGGATGGTGCTGAATTCTTCGGCCGCCAGATGGTAGTAAAGGAAGCAAGACCTCCGAAATACTAATCATATAGATTAAAGGAGAAAAAACAAAGCCGCATTAAGTAAGCATTACTTGATGCGGCTTTTTTAGATTCGGTTTCCACCTCTATACCATAAAATCCTTGCGACGAAGCACGAAACTGTTACTCAAATATTTTTCACGTACAATCTTGTTCTCAGCGAGTTCTTCCGGCGTACCCTGAAACAGGATCTTCCCCTCAAACAGCAGGTAAGCGCGGTCGGTGATGCTCAATGTTTCCTGCACATTGTGGTCGGTAATCAGAATACCGATATTCCGGTCTTTCAGTTTCCACACAATCTGTTGAATATCCTCCACCGCAATAGGGTCTACTCCGGCAAACGGTTCATCCAGCATTATAAACTTCGGGTCAATGGCAAGGCAACGGGCAATCTCCGTACGCCGCCGTTCGCCACCGGACAACTGATTACCTTTGTTCTTGCGAACTTTCTGCAAGCGAAACTCCGCAATCAGGCTCTCCAACTTGTCTTTCTGATAGTCCAACGGTTTGTCCGTCATTTCCAATACAGCAGCAATATTGTCTTCCACGCTCATCTGACGGAATACGGACGCTTCCTGCGCCAAGTAACCGATACCTGTCTGCGCACGCTTGTATACGGGATATTTCGTTATATCCAGATCATCTAAAAAGATACGTCCTTCGTTGGGAGTTATCAATCCTACGGTCATATAGAACGAGGTTGTCTTTCCGGCGCCATTCGGCCCCAGCAACCCAACAATCTCCCCTTGCTTTACGTTAATAGAAACATGGCTCACTACTGTACGCTTACCGTACTTTTTCACCAAATCTTCTGTCCGGAGCACCATTTTACTTTCTTCTTCCATAACGCTATATCACCACAGATTACACAAATTCATATCGGTCTACAAGTTTATTGTTTCTTCCGCAGATTACAGCAGTACTATCACGTTTTGCGAATAAATTCTGTGCCATTCGGCGTAATCTGTGGTGAAACTGGCGCAAATGTAGCAAAAATAAGCTGAAATAGTGTACATTTGCAGACAAATACTTACGAGTCATGATTAAAGCACTTAGAACAGTAGGAAAATACATTATGCTGATGGGACGTGTTTTTGCCCGTCCGGAACGTATGCGTATGTTTTTCCGCCAATACATCAATGAAATAGAACAGCTTGGCGTAAACTCTATTGGTATCGTGTTACTGATATCGTTTTTCATCGGAGCCGTTATCACCATACAAATCAAGCTGAACATAGAAAGCCCTTTCATGCCACGCTGGACAGTGGGGTACGTCACCCGCGAAATCATGTTACTGGAGTTTTCTTCTTCCATCATGTGCCTGATATTGGCAGGCAAAGTGGGCTCCAATATAGCTTCCGAACTCGGAACAATGCGGGTTACCCAGCAAATAGATGCTCTTGAAATTATGGGTGTCAATTCCGCCAACTACCTCATATTGCCCAAAATCGCAGCAATGGTATCAACTATTCCGCTGATGGTAACGTTCAGCATATTCGCCGGAATCATAGGTGCATTCTGTACTTGTTGGTTCGGCGGTATCATGTCGGCGGTAGATTTGGAATACGGGCTGCAATATATGTTTGTAGAATGGTTTATCTGGTGCGGCATCATCAAATCGCTGTTCTTTGCTTTCATCATTGCCAGCGTATCGGCATTTTTCGGCTATACGGTTGAAGGCGGTTCTATCGAAGTCGGCAAGGCATCGACGGATTCAGTAGTATGCAGCAGCGTACTGATACTGTTTGCCGACCTCATATTGACACAACTATTAATGGGCTAACAAGTATATTCTAAATTCAAAATTAAGCAAGAATGATTGAGTTGAAAGGACTTTGCAAGTCATTTGAAGAGAAAGAGGTACTGACAGATATCAATGCCACATTCGAGAATGGAAAGACCAACCTTATCATCGGGCAAAGCGGTTCGGGAAAGACCGTACTGATGAAATGCATTGTAGGCCTGCTGATCCCCGAAAAGGGAGAATTATTATACGACCACCGCAATTTCCTCACAATGGGAAAGAAAGAGAAGAAAGCGTTGCGCCGCGAAATGGGAATGATATTCCAGAGCGCCGCCTTGTTCGACTCAATGACTGTGCTGGACAACGTAATGTTTCCTCTCAACATGTTCAGTTCGGACACCTTGCGCGACCGGACCCGCCGCGCCATGTTCTGTCTGGAGCGTGTGAACCTCATCGAAGCCAAAGATAAATTCCCGGGTGAAATCAGCGGCGGCATGCAGAAGCGTGTAGCCATTGCACGAGCAATTGCCCTGAACCCGCAATATCTCTTTTGCGACGAACCCAACTCCGGTCTGGACCCTAAAACATCTCTCGTCATCGACGAACTGATACAGGATATCACCCGAGAATACAACATGACTACCCTCATCAATACCCACGATATGAATTCCGTAATGGGCATCGGAGAGAAAATCATCTATATCTACGAAGGGCATAAAGAATGGGAAGGCAGTAAAGATGACATCTTTACCTCTACCAACGAACGCCTGAATAATTTCATCTTTGCCTCCGACCTTTTCCGCAAGGTTAAGGAAGTGGAGATACAGAACATAGAAGGTTAAAACCTGCCCTCTTTTCGCTATTATCCATAAAAAAAGTGTCCGGAACTACTGCCCCGGACACTTATCTTCATAAAACCAGTTAATAAAATTGATGTATATCATCACGATATATTTTATTACCGCAACAATACTATGTAGCAGCAATTTCAATTGTAGCCGCAAAGTTAGATAAACTATTCAATAAAAAAGTAACGGAAAACCGTTAAAGTTATATTTTCTCCTGCTACTGTACGCTGACCCACCCTTGTGAAACAGCCTTCACAACTAGATCTATCGCATTTTTTGCTCCAAATTTACTCAGCAATTTCTTACGAAAAGTCTCTACCGTATTTTCCGAGATACCCAACAAATGAGCGATTTCGTGCGTATTCAGTCCCTTTGCAACCGCCTGCAACACATCCTACTCACGCTTTGTAGGGATATCCTTAGATTGCAAAACGGTCGATGTGCAATGTGATTTCTTACGGATTAAAGCAATGCGGGAGCAAAGATACGATTCTCCCAATAACACACTGCGTATAGCACTAATCAGTTCCGATGCCGATGAAGTCTTCAGTACAATCCCATTCACCTTGCATTGCACCAGCCTGTTTATAATCCAGATTTCCTCATGCATGGTATAAACAATGATACGCGCATTTTCATTCTGCTCGCGGATCTTCGTTATCAAATCAAAGCCGGACATATCAGGCATACTCACATCCAAAATACACACATCATAGTTGTGTCTGCCAATCAGCTCCAAAGCCGCTCTGCCCGATGTAGCAACATTGGTCACTATCGCATCAGGCATTTTATTCACTATCTTGCTAATGCCCTCCAATATCAGACAGTGGTCATCGACCGCCAAGACTTCCGCCTTTACTTTTTTCTCCATAAATCGCTTTTCAAATGTAAACCGATATTTCTATACGGACACCCGCTCCCGGCATGGTATCCAATTTTATTTTACCTCCAATGATCTCTGCACGTTGCTGAATTGTTCTCAGTCCTACTCCTCTGCTCTTTCTATCGGGAACAAACCCTTTTCCGTCATCCGTCACCAACAGTGAAAGGCGTTTGCCTTCCAATGACAAGTCAACACAAATACATGTAGCCTCCGCATGCCTTATTGCGTTACCAACAGTCTCCTGCACAATACGATAATATTCAAAGCCTATCTCCTGTGGAACCTGTTTCCAGTCCACTCCCCCGGTAGAATGGTATTCTATTCTCGCTTCTTGTCCGGGCAACGCTATATGCAATATGTAGTCGGCAAGCATTTCATCAATAGTGGCATATTGGAAAACCGGCGGCATCAATTCATGCGATATATTCCGCAAGTGTTCCCGAACCTCTTTCAGCCTATCCAACTGCTCATCTATCATGGATGCATTACTTTCTTCGAACAACGAACGCATACTCATTTCAAATGCCAGCAGATTATTACAGACATCATCGTGCAAATCCTCCGCTATCCGTTCCCGCTCACTCTCCAGACCATCAATATATTTACGTGTCAGACGCTGTTCAGTCTCCTTCTGTAAAGCAAGAAACTGACGCTCTTTTTCACTGGCGGCCTGTGCCAGTTTTATAATACGCACTTTCTGCCGTTGCCGTACATACAATAGTACCAACAAGAGCACAAGAAGCAATCCCAGTACAGAAACATAAAGAATACGACGATACATCAACTTCTGTTGTGCTTCTTCCTCATAAAGGTATTCGGAAACAACCGGATGTCCATCCTGGTTGTTTTGCAAAGTCATCGCAGCTTGACAACATAATGCAGAATTTTTCTCAGCTTCGCCCACCTGCCGACTTCCTGTCAGCAAGAACAACAAAAGCATACATAATGTCCCAAGCAGTTTCATTTATGTAATAATTAGAGTGTAGACAAATATAATTATAATATTCACACCAGCCTACTTTTTGTTGATATTTCTTTATATTAAAATAAAAAAAAAGACTGACAACCAAGAGTCAGTCTTTCAACTATTTTATCTAATACGTACAAGTAGCTTTATTTCTGTCGTATATATATATTTATCGGGGTCCCCGTCAGGTTCCATTTCTCACGCATTTTGTTCTCAAGAAAGCGTTTGTATGGCTCCTTCACATATTGCGGCAGATTTGCAAAATAGACAAAAGACGGGATCTGCGTATTCGGCAACTGCGTAATATATTTAATTTTAATATACTTTCCTTTGATGGCAGGAGGCGGATAAGCCTCGATAAGCGGCAGCATTTCCTCGTTCAGGCGGGCAGTCGGTATACGTATCATACGGTTTTCATACACTGTACGCGCCTCTTCCAGTACTTTCAGGATGCGCTGTTTCGTCAATGCCGAAGCAAAGATTATCGGGAAATCCACGAAAGGAGCAAAACGGCTGCGGATAGCGTTCTCAAAAGTCTTCATAACTTTCACAGTCTTATCTTCCACCAAGTCCCATTTGTTCACCACCACTACCAGTCCTTTGGAGTTCTTCTGAATCAATGAGAAGATATTCAGGTCCTGGCTCTCGATACCACGCGTAGCATCAAGCATCAAAATACACACATCCGAATTTTCGATAGAACGAATGGAACGGATTACCGAGTAATACTCCAAATCCTCGTTCACCTTGTTCTTCTTACGGATACCTGCCGTATCCACCAAATAGAAGTCAAAGCCAAACTTATTGTAGCGGGTATAGATTGAATCGCGCGTTGTCCCGGCTATCTCCGTCACAATATTGCGGTCCTCGCCGATAAACGCATTGACTATGGAAGACTTTCCTGCATTCGGACGCCCTACAACCGCAAAACGAGGAATATCCTCATCCAAAATTTCATCGGACTCCTTCTTGAAGTTCTCAACGATAAGATCCATCAAGTCTCCCGTACCGCTACCGGTCACAGCAGAAATACAATACGGATCTCCCAAGCCCAAACTGTAAAATTCAGGAGCATTATATTGCAACTCATTATTATCGGTCTTGTTCGCAACCAGCAAAACAGGTTTCTTGGCACGACGCAAAATAGAAGCTACCTGTAAATCAAGGTCCGTCACTCCGTTCATAACATCCACCACAAACAGAATTACGTCCGCTTCATCCACAGCCATTAATACCTGCTTGCGTATCTCCTCCTCAAAAATATCGTCAGAGTTCACTACCCAACCACCGGTATCTACAACCGAGAATTCACGTCCCAACCATTCGGATTTACCGTATTGGCGGTCGCGTGTTGTTCCTGCCTCTTCGTTAACAATCGCCTGCCTTGTTTTAGTCAGGCGATTAAATAATGTAGACTTTCCCACATTGGGGCGTCCTACGATTGCAACTAAATTTCCCATAGGTACATTCTTTGTTTTTTTGCGACTGTCACAGTCGTATGAATATTAGTCCAGCTGATAACCAAAGTTACGCAGCTCCTTGTCCGAACTACGCCAATCCTTATCAACTTTCACAAACGTCTCCAGAAAAATTGTTTTCCCGAAGAACCTCTCCAAATCGCGGCGAGCTTCAGTGGCCACTTTTTTCAAAGCCTTTCCTTGCTTACCGATGATAATGCCTTTCTGCGAATCACGCTCAACGTATATCACAGCATTAATATGTATCTTCTTTTCCTCTTCTTTGAATTGCTCTACAACGACCTCTACCGAATAGGGTATTTCCTTGTCATAATACAACAATATCTTTTCACGAATAATCTCGTTTACGAAGAAACGGGCCGGTTTATCCGTCCATTGGTCTTTATCAAAATAAGGGGGAGAATCCGGCAATAATTCCTTGATCCGCTTCATCACATAATCCACATTAAACTTGGTGGCAGCCGAAATAGGGATAATCTCTGCATTCGGCAGCAATTCCTTCCATGCTTCCACCAGTTCCACCAGCTTCTCCTGATTACTCAAATCAATCTTATTGACAAGCAGCAGCACCGGCACTTCCATGTGGCTCACTTTCTCCACAAAATCATTATGCTTGTCAGGTGTCTCCACCACGTCTGTCACATACAGCAATACATCCGCATCAGTCAGTGCCGAGGTAGAAAAGTTCAGCATAGACTCCTGCAATTTATAAGTCGGTTTCAGTACTCCCGGCGTATCCGAAAACACAATCTGCATATCATCCGTATTATATATACCCATAATCCGGTGGCGGGTGGTCTGCGCCTTGAAGGTAGCTATTGAGATACGCTCACCTACCAGTGCATTCATCAATGTAGACTTACCTACATTGGGATTTCCCACAATGTTGACAAAACCTGCTTTATGCATAATCCTCACGTATTTAAATTGAGACAAAAAAACGCATCGAATCGAAATAGGATGCGTCTTTTTATCATATCTTATCAGTAAACGTTTACATTACTGTTTCTTTCCGTCATAGCCCCATTTCACGTAAACAGCTCCCCAGGTAAACCCGGCGCCGAATGCCGTAAAGATAAGATTATCACCTTTCTTCAGTTTCTCTTCAAAGTCCCAAATACAAAGCGGAAGCGTACCGGCACTTGTATTGCCATAACGATCGATATTAATCAGCACCTTTTCATGAGGAACTTCCAGACGGTGCGCCACAGCATCAATGATACGCAGATTGGCCTGATGAGGAACCACCCAGTCGATAGTGTCTTTCGTCAGATTATTCTTTTCTGCAATTGCTGCGCTTATATCCGACATATTTGATACAGCGTATTTAAATACTGTACGCCCCTCCTGATAAAGATAATGCATGTGATTGTCTATCGTGAAATAAGAAGGAGGACAAACAGAACCACCGGCTTTCAGATGCAAGAAAGGCAGACCTTTTCCATCTGTTCTCAACATGGCATCCATAATGCCTAATTCTTCTGTTGTCGGTTCCAACATGAATGCCGCTGCACCATCACCAAAAATCGGGCAAGTGGCGCGGTCGGTATAATTCACAATCGATGACATCTTATCAGCACCAACAATAATAACCTTCTTGTATCTACCCGAACGGATAAAATTCGCAGCCGTCTCCATCATATAGAGGAAACCGCAACAAGCCGCCGACATGTCGAATGCAAAAGCATTCTTCAGTCCAAGCTTATCACACAAGATAGATGCAATAGAAGGAAATTGATAGTCCGGAGTAGAAGTAGCTACAATCACCAAATCAACATCATCCGGATTAGAACCCGTACGCTGCATCAACTGCTTTGCTGCTTTGCGCGCCATGTACGATGTTCCCAATCCTTCTTCGTTGAGGATATGTCTTTCCTTAACTCCGATACGGGTCATAATCCATTCATCATTGGTATCCACCATTTTTGATATCTCATCATTCGTCAAGATATAATCAGGTACATAGCCGCCGACTCCTGTAATTACTGCATTTATTTTTTCCATTAAATTTGTTTACTTATAAAAACACCTAAACAACGGCAGTCTAAAAAGGTTTGCTCATTGAATGTTGCAAATCTTTTTAGACGTCCGATATTCAAGTATAAGTTTAGTCAAACTGCTAAATTAAACAGCAGCCTCTTTCTCTACTGCCAGCTTACCACGATAGTAGCCACATGCACCACATACAGTGTGATATACATGCCATTCACCGCAATTCGGGCAAATAGCCAGTGTAGGAGCTACTGCTTTATCATGAGTTCTTCTCTTTGCAGTTCTTGTTTTTGACTGTCTTCTCTTAGGATGTGCCATTTTCTTTAATCTTTAATTGTTATCTAATATTTTCTTTAATTCGTCCCAACGCGGGTCTACCGCAGTTTCCGTATCATCATTTACAAGCTCATTACCTGCTTCATCCGGCACAAAGGCATCTTCATCCATTTCATCATCCGGAGTAGTGCGTAAATGCTTGCTCAGCTTGCTACTCATCGCCTTGTTGCACTTACCCGGAGCATGCACATGCTTCATCGGAATGGCCAAAGCTATAAACTCATACATGAACCATGCCACATTGATCTCTCCCTCTTCCTCCGGGATCACAATGAGGTTGTCTCCTTCCTCAGCATATTCATGTCCAAACTTCACCAGCAACTTGTCTGTGGAAGAGACAGGCTGCTCCATATCATCCAGACAACGGTCGCATGGAACCCACACTATTCCGTCTGTCTGAAAGTTCAATTCGAAAGCACGAGATGTTTTCTTTACAACCAAAACAACATTGACTTTACCCTTCTGTACTTCAGGGCTATCAATATTAGCGAAGAAAAGATTATCCAATACAAATTCATATCTGCATGAATCTGCCTGCATACCTTTCAAATCGATTTTGTATTTATCAAACTTTCCCAAAGCTTCTTTTTATTTATTCGGGCGACAAAGATACAAATAATTATCCTCATTATGTAGTATTTAGGACAAAATATTCACTTTTTATATTCATTTCACCCTGTTCCGATTGGCAATAGATTTGATATTAGACAAAAAGAATGAAATAAAAGTTGCCCATTTTCCTAAAAAACATCGTTTTTCACCAATTTTGTTCTGTAAAGATAACAATAAGATAACAAAGAAAAAAGAAAGAAGGAGTGAAAACGGAAAAAAGACAGATGAAAGGGTAATATCCGGATACAAAAAAAGCCCCTGTATCTTCCGATACAAGGGCTTCATCAAAAACGGCGACTACCTACTCTCCCACTGTTACGCAGTACCATCGGCGTGACTGAGCTTAACTTCTCTGTTCGGAATGGGAAGAGGTGGAACCTCAGTGCTATAGTCACCTGAATAAGGCAGACATGATGTGAAAAAAGTAAAGCAACCACCGGCAATACTACGAAAACCGGTACGCTGAACGTATATACCACCCATACTGGGTAAAACCAAAAGTGAACGGGCAATTAGTAATGCTCGGCTATGACATCGCTGCCTGTACACCTGCATCCTATCAACGTCATCGTCTTTGACGACCCTAAGAAATCTAATCTTGTGGCTGGCTTCGTACTTAGATGCTTTCAGCACTTATCCAATCCCGACTTAGATACCCGGCAATGCACCTGGCGGCACAACCGGTAAACCAGAGGTCAGTCCAACACGGTCCTCTCGTACTAGTGTCAGAGCCACGCAAATTTCATACGCCCACGATAGATAGAGACCGAACTGTCTCACGACGTTCTGAACCCAGCTCGCGTGCCACTTTAATGGGCGAACAGCCCAACCCTTGGGACCTTCTCCAGCCCCAGGATGTGACGAGCCGACATCGAGGTGCCAAACCCCTCCGTCGATATGAGCTCTTGGGAGGGATCAGCCTGTTATCCCCGGAGTACCTTTTATCCTTTGAGCGATGTCCTTTCCATACAGAAACACCGGATCACTATGCTCTAGTTTCCTACCTGATCGACTTGTAAGTCTCCCAGTCAAGCGCCCTTATGCCATTACACTCTACCGACGGTTACCAATCGTCGTGAGGGCACCTTTTAGAAGCCTCCGTTACGCTTTTGGAGGCGACCACCCCAGTCAAACTACCCACCAAACAGTGTCCTCGCAACGGCGAGTTAGAACTCAAATAATCAAAGGGCCGTATTTCAACAGCGGCTCCACAAATACTGGCGTACCTGCTTCGAAGCCTCCGGCCTATCCTACACATCAATTACCCAAATTCAATGTTAAGCTATAGTAAAGGTTCACGGGGTCTTTTCGTCCCATCGCGGGTAATCGGCATCTTCACCGATACTACAATTTCACTGAGCTCACGGTTGAGACAGCGTCCAGATCATTACACCATTCGTGCAGGTCGGAACTTACCCGACAAGGAATTTCGCTACCTTAGGACCGTTATAGTTACGGCCGCCGTTTACTGGGGCTTCAATTCAATGCTTCTCTTGCGATGACATCTCCTCTTAACCTTCCAGCACCGGGCAGGTGTCAGGCTGTATACTTCATATTTCTATTTTGCACAGCCCTGTGTTTTTGTTAAACAGTTGCCTGGACCGATTCTCTGCGCCTCACCATCACTGATGAGGACCCTTTATCCCGAAGTTACAGGGTCAGTTTGCCTAGTTCCTTAACCGTGAATCACTCAAGCGCCTTAGTATATTCAACCCGACTACGTGTGTCCGTTTACGGTACGGGTACCGTTAGGATTAAGTTTAGCGGATTTTCTTGGAAGTATGTTTACACGCACTATTACATTGTTCGAAGAACGCTGTATACTATCAGGTTCGACTCTTCCTGCGGATTTGCCTACAGGAATCAACATCTACACCCTTCAACCATCTATTCCGTCAGATGGCGGCGCTGTCACTGCTCCGTCTCCACATCACTCCTAAAGGTAGTACAGGAATATTAACCTGTTCTGCCATCGGCCTCGCCGTTCGGCTGAGCCTTAGGACCCGACTAACCCTGATCCGATTAGCGTTGATCAGGAAACCTTAGTCTTTCGGCGAGGGGTTTCTCACCCCTTTATCGTTACTTATACCTACATTTGCTTTTCCACACGCTCCAGCAAAGCTCACGCTTCACCTTCGACGCAGAGTGGAATGCTCCCCTACCGATGTTTACACATCCCAAAGCTTCGGTAGAATACTTAATGCCCGATTATTATCCACGCCAAACTCCTCGACTAGTGAGCTGTTACGCACTTTTAAATGAATGGCTGCTTCCAAGCCAACATCCTAGCTGTCTTAGCAATCTGACTTCGTTAGTTCAACTTAGTATTCATTTCGGGACCTTAGCTGTTGGTCCGGATTGTTCTCCTTTAGGACATGGACCTTAGCACCCATGCCCTCACTCCTGACATAGAACTGACACGCATTCGGAGTTTGTCAAGACTTGATAGGCGGTGAAGCCCTCGCATCTTATCAGTCGCTCTACCTCATGTCAGTATAAGTCAAGGCTGCACCTAAATGCATTTCGGGGAGTACGAGCTATCTCCAAGTTTGATTAGCCTTTCACCCCCACCCTCAAGTCATCCAGAAGCTTTTCAACGCTTATTGGTTCGGTCCTCCAGATGGTGTTACCCATCCTTCAACCTGCTCAAGGGTAGATCACTTGGTTTCGCGTCTACTCCTTCCGACTATACGCCCTGTTAAGACTCGCTTTCGCTTCGGCTGCAGATCTCAAGATCCTTAACCTTGCCGGAAAAAGTAACTCGTAGGTTCATTATGCAAAAGGCACGCCGTCACTCTTGCGAGCTCCGACCGCTTGTAGGCGCATGGTTTCAGGAACTATTTCACTCTTCTGTTCGAAGTGCTTTTCACCTTTCCTTCACAGTACTGGTTCACTATCGGTCTCTCGGGAGTATTTAGCCTTACCGGATGGTCCCGGCAGATTCACGCAGAATTCCTCGTGCTCCGCGCTACTCAGGATACCACTAGGCTTGGGTTGGCTTCGCATACGCAGCTATCATGCTCTATGGCTGTACTTTCCAGAACATTCTGCTCACCAACTTTCATGCCACATCGTGGTCCTACAACCCCACATATGCCGTAACATAGGTGGTTTGGGCTGGTCCCCGTTCGCTCGCCACTACTAGGGGAATCATTATTTATTTTCTTTTCCTGCAGGTACTAAGATGTTTCAGTTCCCTGCGTTAGCCTTCTGCTATGCAGAATGATTGGTCTTCAACCAACCGGGTTGTCCCATTCGGAAATCTCCGGATCAAAGGTTATTTGCACCTACCCGAAGCTTATCGCAGCTTATCACGTCCTTCATCGCCTCCGAGAGCCAAGGCATCCGCCATGCGCCCTTGCTTACTTTTAGTCTTACCGACAACGTATGGTCGATATATACTTTCAGCTTTAACTTTACTTTTTTACGTTACATCATGTCAAAGATCGTTTTATCAGGGATTAACAATGAACTGTCAGCTGTTAAGTGACAACGCCACCGTTAATATGACAAGAGTGGAGAATAACGGATTCGAACCGTTGACCCCCTGCGTGCAAAGCAGGTGCTCTAGCCAGCTGAGCTAATCCCCTTCGTTTCCGAAGTAGTCCCAGGCAGAGTTGAACTGCCGACCTCTACATTATCAGTGTAGCGCTCTAACCAACTGAGCTATAGGACTGTCAGTCAAACCCTCACCCTAAGGCTCGGCTTCTACTTTCTCTTTATATTAATAAACAATCTTCGCAGTACAAGAGGTTCTTATGGAAGCAAACTTCAAGAACCAGCTTCTTTATTCGTAAGAGCGTCGCTCCAGAAAGGAGGTGTTCCAGCCGCACCTTCCGGTACGGCTACCTTGTTACGACTTAGCCCCAATCACCAGTTTTACCCTAGGACGCTCCTTGCGGTTACGTACTTCAGGTACCCCCGGCTTTCATGGCTTGACGGGCGGTGTGTACAAGGCCCGGGAACGTATTCACCGCGCCGTGGCTGATGCGCGATTACTAGCGAATCCAGCTTCATGGAGTCGGGTTGCAGACTCCAATCCGAACTGAGAGAGGTTTTCGGGATTAGCATCCTGTCGCCAGGTAGCTGCCTTCTGTACCCCCCATTGTAACACGTGTGTAGCCCCGGACGTAAGGGCCGTGCTGATTTGACGTCATCCCCACCTTCCTCACATCTTACGACGGCAGTCTCCATAGAGTCCTCAGCATGACCTGATAGTAACTATAGATAAGGGTTGCGCTCGTTATGGCACTTAAGCCGACACCTCACGGCACGAGCTGACGACAACCATGCAGCACCTTCACAGCGGCCCGAAGGCTGTAATGTTTCCACTACATTCCGCTGCAATTTAAGCCCGGGTAAGGTTCCTCGCGTATCATCGAATTAAACCACATGTTCCTCCGCTTGTGCGGGCCCCCGTCAATTCCTTTGAGTTTCACCGTTGCCGGCGTACTCCCCAGGTGGAATACTTAATGCTTTCGCTTGGCCGCTGACTGTGTATCGCCAACAGCGAGTATTCATCGTTTACTGTGTGGACTACCAGGGTATCTAATCCTGTTTGATACCCACACTTTCGAGCATCAGCGTCAGTTACAGTCCAGTAAGCTGCCTTCGCAATCGGAGTTCTTCGTGATATCTAAGCATTTCACCGCTACACCACGAATTCCGCCTACCTATGCTGCACTCAAGGCGCCCAGTATCAACTGCAATTTTACGGTTGAGCCGCAAACTTTCACAACTGACTTAAGCACCCGCCTACGCTCCCTTTAAACCCAATAAATCCGGATAACGCTCGGATCCTCCGTATTACCGCGGCTGCTGGCACGAGTTAGCCGATCCTTATTCATACGGTACATACAAAGGAGTATGCATACTCCACTTTATTCCCGTATAAAAGAAGTTTACAACCCATAGGGCAGTCATCCTTCACGCTACTTGGCTGGTTCAGACTCTCGTCCATTGACCAATATTCCTCACTGCTGCCTCCCGTAGGAGTTTGGACCGTGTCTCAGTTCCAATGTGGGGGACCTTCCTCTCAGAACCCCTATCCATCGTTGACTTGGTGGGCCGTTACCCCGCCAACTATCTAATGGAACGCATCCCCATCGATAACCGAAATTCTTTAATAGTGAAACCATGCGGAAAAACTATACTATCGGGTATTAATCTTTCTTTCGAAAGGCTATCCCCGAGTTATCGGCAGGTTGGATACGTGTTACTCACCCGTGCGCCGGTCGCCATCGATTGAAGCAAGCTTCAATCATGCTGCCCCTCGACTTGCATGTGTTAAGCCTGTAGCTAGCGTTCATCCTGAGCCAGGATCAAACTCTTCATTGTAAAAGTATTGTTAATCACTCCATAGGAGTGGTTCTTGCTCTGTTCAGGACGCTCGAATTTAAAAAAGCTTTTCAATTACCTATATATTAATAAGTATTGACGGTTCTTTTTTTACCCAGATACATATCTTAAAAAATTAAGAATGTACCTGCTCTTGTACTACTTGTATTGTTTATGTAAATCTGTTCAAAGATCGCTTGTTTTACGATTGCTTTTCTTTTCAAAAGCGGATGCAAAGGTAAGGACTTTATTTCATATCTTCCAAATATTTTCGGAAGTTTTTTTTTTTTTTTTCTTTCTTCAAATCATCTCTCTTGCGAAAGGAAGAACAAAGAAAAAGAACTGTCGTTACCGCCCGGGTTTCAAAAAGATTGTCAAACAACGCTGCTCTCATTTTGAAAGCGGGTGCAAAGGTAAGAACTTTATTTCATATACTCCAAATAAATCTGAAGTTTTTTTTCATTTTCCTTTTTAAAGGCGGTATTCATGAAACAAACAGCACCAAATAACAAGAAAAAAGGAAAGGGTTCCTACTCCGTTTCTGTCAGAATGTCAAACTATCGCCGCCCTCGTTCTCGAAAGCGGATGCAAAAGTAGCGGATTTGGGAATACGCACCAAATATACAAAGCCTTTTTTACCGGAAATATCAAAACTTTTTCATAAATGACTGATTGACAAACAGGTTGCAGAACATGATTTTTTAAAGGAAAACAAAGGGGGAAGGAAGACACACAATATATATACACACGCACGTACGGGCGGGCGAATGGGCGGGCGTAAGGACGGACGGGTAAGACGGGGGGGGGCAGGTGTATATGGGGGGAAAGCGCATGTCGGCGTGCATGGAGAGGAAAAACGGGCGGTTTCAAGCCGGACATTACCTGTAAAAAGCCACATAACAGCGGTTTAGTCATTACAACCACAAAACGGACACCCAAATAGCCACCCTATTACGCTTGTTATCAGCAACTTGAACAGGCCCAACAACCACCCCTACAACCAACAAACGGACACAATATAAATAATAAGAAGATAAGATATACTACCGTATATCTACCGGGCAACCGAAAAAAGAAAGGAAGAGGCGCGGAAAGAAAGAGAAAAAGCAGGGGAAGGAGCATAAAAAAGGAAAAAACAAAAGGATAATACGTTTGAGGAAAACGGATGATGCGTTTGAAGGAAACAGATGATGCGTTCGGGGCAAACGGATGATGTGTTTGAAGTAAACAGACCATCCGTTTTGCACCGGCACGACGATGCATGATTCTCTGAATTCATTATCTTTGCCAGTCACTTAAATTTATACACACTGCACAAAGCCCTTCGCTACCTTTATCCGCAACGCTTGCGCAAAGATATCGGATGGAAGTTATGCAAGAAAAGTAAATATCTACAGTTATGACAGTGTAAACATCTACCAAGCAATGGATTAAGGACGGAAAAGTGTAGTTTCTCACATGATTATACGGAGGGATCCGGAATCATAACGGAGTCTCACTATGACAATCCCCCTGCCAAGACTTATGCACATAGAGAAGGACTTCGAGCAGCAAGTCAGGTGCATCGGAAGCGATACAGCCCTCGTGATAGTGGAGGTTATGGCTCGGAAGTTGACGCATCATCGGTTAAAAACAAGAAAACATTATGTTAAATGTTAACAGAGATGACATTCAACTAAACCATGTTATAAAAACAGCAGAATAGAAGGGAAAATTTGGAAATAACAGGAAAGAGACTACCTTTGCAATGTGTTTTTCATAGTATTAGATTTAAGGTTAACAAAAAGATTGGCTGTCTGGGAGAGATAGCCTTTTTTTATGTCTCACTGTACAGCCTTAACACATATAATAAGAAAGTGAGAGTGTATCAGGCCTCCCGACACACTCTCACTTTCTTATTATGAAAAATGGAGACGTAAAATAAACTGTGTCATGCGGCGTTTTCTTCCAAGCTCATCGGTCGGGGATCGGCCAGCGCCAAGGGGGTGCACCAGCACTCCCGACGAGCGTAAAGTTACAACAATTTAAATCTGTCTCCAAACTTTATCGCTAATTGTTGTGCGATGGCCGCCCAGTTGGCTATGGGCATGGTCCATTTCTTGCGTATGTTGCGGTAAGCGAGATAAACCAACTTTTCAAGGGCGGTGTCGTTAGGGAACACGCCCTTGTTTTTTGTCACTTTCCGCACTTGGCGGTGATAGCCCTCGACTGTATTCGTGGTATAAATCATACGTCGTATATCCGACGTAAACTGGAAGTATTCAGTAAGCCTTTCCCAGTTATCCTGCCAAGACTTGATAACGATAGGGTATTTCTCACCCCATTTTTCTTCCAGATTAAAAAGTCCTGTCTCAGCGGATTCCTTATTTACCGCACCATAGACATGTTTCAGATCCCTCATGAACTCTTTTTGGTGCTTGCTGCCGACATACTTGATGGAGTTACGTATCTGATGGACAATACAGAGCTGGACAATAGTATCAGGAAACACACTTTGGATAGCGTCTGGGAAGCCTTTCAATCCGTCAACACAAGCTATGAGTATGTCACAGACACCACGGGTCTGCAAGTCTGTCAATACATTCAGCCAGAAGTTCGCGCCCTCATTCTTAGAGATATACATCCCTAACAGATCCTTATGTCCCTCGCTGTCCAGAGCCAGTACATTGTAAATCGCACGGGTTACGGCACAGCCTCTCTCGTCCATTACCTTATAATGGATGGCATCCATCCAGACTATCGGATAAACGCTGTCCAGGCTACGGGAACGCCATGCCTTTATTTCCGGAAGTACACGATCGGTGATGGCGCTAATTGTCTCAGCAGACACACGATTACCCAAGTTCTCCTCCATCCAGTCACTTATCTCACGTGTGCTGTTTCCCAAAGCATAAAGTCCGATGATACGGTCTGCAACACCTTCTGCAAGAATGGTTTCACGCTTTTTTATGAACTGGGGTTCAAAGGTGGAGTTACGGTCACGAGGGGTAGATACGGTGACTTCTCCCATCGAAGTCTGTACTTGTTTTTGCATCTTGCCATTACGACGGTTGCCACTCATGCGTTCATCCTCAGAAAGATGAGCGTCCATCTCACCTTCAAGGGCAGCATTTAATATACTCTCCAACAACGGAGCAAAAGCACCGTCCTTACCTAACAAGGGTTTACCAGACTTCAACTGTTCAAGAGCCTTGTTCTTGATACTTTCAAAATCAAATTCTTCACTCATAAAATAAACTGTGTTAGCAAAGTTAATATTTTATTCTTTTCCTTAGCTGACACAGTTCAAATTACGGACTCTGAAAAATTCAAAGAACTATTCTATTACAAAACTTCCGCGTTGCAAGTCCTGATCCTGTGAGCTTCTTCCCACCATTATGTCATACTTGCCCGCACAGACCCGCATCGTATTGCTTTGGGCATCCCACCATTCCAACTCTTTGTCCTTCAGGTCAAACTCAACGTTGACACTCTTTCCGGCAGGTATATAGACGCGCTTGAAAGCACGCAGGGTCTTGCCCGGTCCTTCTGCATCATCTTGCTTCTTGAGATAAACCTGTACAACCTCTTCACCGTCGCGCTGACCGCTGTTTGTAACGCTGACAGCCAACTTCAAAGGCTCTCCCTGTTTGATCTGCTCTTTGTCCAATGACAGCTTTCCATAATCGAAAGTCGTATAGCTCAATCCATAACCGAAGGGGAACAACGGTTGTTGGGTCATATAGCGGTAGGTACGTCCTGTCATGTTATAATCCTCGAAGTCGGGAAGCTGGGACATATTGCGGTAGAAAGTCACCGGCAGGCGTCCTCCCGGGTTATAATCGCCAAACAGCACCTCTGCCACAGCCGTTCCACCTTGCTGACCGGGATACCAAGCCTGCAGAATAGCTTCACAATTCTTGGTTTCCGGTTCCAAAGCAATGGGCGAACCGGAACAATTCACCAGAATAATCTTCTTGCCGGCACGATGCAGGGCACTAATCAATTCGCGTTGAATGGCCGGCAGTTCAATGTCTGTACGGTCGCCGCCCTTGAAGCCCGGAAGATTCACTCCCATTTCCTCACCTTCCAAAACAGGAGAAACACCGCTGGCGAAGACTACAATATCAGCATCTTTCACGCGGGCAACAGACGCATTGATGTCCACTTTTTGCTTAAAGCCTATGTCGAAGTTCAACTGTGCGTCGCTTCTGAAATATTCAAAGTCGAGCTCAATCTCATAAGGAGTGCCCGCTTTTACCTGCAAGGTATAGTTCAGCGATCTGCCGCCATGCATATTGGAGAAACGTTTCACTTCCTCACCATTGATGCGCAGACGACCGGAACCGTATGTATAGATCTCGAATACTACCTCACCCGATTGCTCAGGAGTGAGCACACTATTATAAGTCGCAGAGAAGTCCGTCAGGTTTACGCCCGGTGCAAAGACCGTAGCTCCCGATGTGCAGAAGCGGAAAGGAGTGGTCACCTGCGTAGTGGTCACCGGATCGCCTTCATGCTTTACGTTGTTCCAGTAACGTGCAGTAAATCCTTGTCCGGCTGCCGATTTGCACTGGCTGAATACACTTTGGATCAATGTTCTTTCCACCCAGCTGCACCCCTGTTCATAAATCAGTTTATCATCCGCACCCAAAGCCTTGCGTATACCGCCCAGAATGGTGACTGTGTGCGGCGGCATGCCGTTGTAATTTCCCCACTGCATCACAGAGTCATTGGCATTGGGCCCCATAACGGCTACGGTCAGCCCGCCACGCTTCAGAGGGAGGATATTGCCTGTGTTCTGAAGTAATGTCATGGATTTGCGGGCCATGTTCAAAGCCAACGAATCGTGTTCGGCCGAAGCCACCACAGAGAAAGGAATCTTTGTCCAAGATACGTTGTCCGGATCATCCATTTCTCCCAAAGCAAAACGGGCTTCCAGCAGGCGCATGACTGCCTTATCAATGTCTTTCTCATTGATCTGACCTGCGCGGACAGCCTTTACCAATGCCTTGTAACTGGAGCCACACTCCAGGTCCGTACCGTTCAACACAGCTGCAGCCGAAGCAGACTCGGCATCAGGATACGCCTTATGCCCATGTTCATTATAGAAATCGGCAATGGCCCCGCAGTCGGAAAGGATGATACCGTCGAAGCCCCAATCGTTGCGAAGGATTTGCATCAGCAAACGGTTGCTGCCACAACAAGGTTCTCCCTCAAAACTATTATAGGCACACATCACCTCCTTCACTTTGGCCTCTTTCACCAAAGCCTCAAAGGGCGGCAGATAGGTTTCATACAAATCGCGCGCACTGAGGTCCTCTACGTTGAAAGAGTGGCGGTTCCACTCGGGTCCGGAGTGTACGGCGAAGTGCTTGGCACAAGCATGCAGCTTGTCGTACTTGCCGTCATTGGTTCCTTGCAGGCCTTTCACCACCATAACCCCCATACGGCTGGTGAGATAAGGATCCTCACCGTAGGTTTCGATGCCGCGGCCCCAACGCGGGTCACGATAGATATTCACTGTGGGCGTCCACATGGTAAGCCCTTGATAACGCGCATAACTTCCCTGTGATGCGTAATTTGCATTCTTTGCACGCGCCTCATCCGATACGGCACTGAACACTTCATATACCGATTCCGGCGAGAAAGACGCCGCCATCCCTATCGGTTGGGGAAAAACCGTAGCCAGTCCGGCACGCGCCACGCCATGCAGCGCCTCGTTCCACCAGTTATAGGGTTTGATGCCCAGACGCTCCACTGCCTGGGAGTTGTCCATCATCAACGCTACCTTTTCTTCCAAAGTCAGTTCTTTCAATAAAAGTTCCGCTCGCTTTTCGGGAGCCAACGAAGTAGTTTTGTACGTAGGCTGGCTACATCCTACCAGTAGTAGAAGCGGCAGCCAATAGATAAGTTTTTGTTTCATGGTTATTGTTTTAAAAAATCATAGTAATCAGATTCATTTACCTCACAAAGATACAGACTTACTCCATATACTATTGTGCCGGACGTTTCATAAAGTTTACTGTATGTATCATGACACATGCTATTTAAACACATTAGTCCGGTAGGAAAGAATAATACCGGCAGCATACTAACAATGAAAGGAATACGCATCAAGACATTTCACAGCATGACACAAGCAGTATCACCCTTAGAACTGGAAATAAATGAACGGCTGTATCTCCGAGCTCTTCATTTGAATTACAAGGTAGATCATGGCAACCAGCAACAGCGCTTTCCCTATAAGCGGAAGCCGGATGACAGCTTTGCAGCAGGCATGTTCCCAACTGTCCGGTACGAAATGGAGGAAAAAGCCGAGCGACATCAAGGCAAACACTTCCCAATAGCCCTCCACCAGTTGGGTGAAAAGCCGGGGACGGAAAGCTGTGAATATCTGGTTCAGCATATCCAGCGAAGTGGAGAAATCGGCATTGCGGAAGAATATCCAACAGAAACAAACGAAGTGGAACGTGATTACGATGCCGAAGAAGCGGCGGATGCCATGACTGCGCTCTCCCTTTTTCCTGCCGGTGATGCCCATCCAGAACTTATGGGCTGCCAGCGCAACACCATGCAACATCCCCCAAAAAACAAAATTCCAGGATGCGCCATGCCACAAGCCACCCAAAAACATGGTGATGATGAGATTGGCGTATTGCCGTATCTTCCCCTTACGGTTGCCGCCCAGGGATATATAGAGGTAATCGCGCAGCCAACTGGAAAGCGAGATATGCCAGCGGCGCCAGAACTCCGTTATGGATGCCGACTTATAGGGCGAGTCAAAGTTCATGTTGAAATGAAAGCCCAGCAGCAAAGCAATGCCGATAGCCATATCGCTATATCCGGAGAAGTCGCAATAGATTTGAAGCGCATAGCCGTAAACACCCATGAGGTTTTCCACGCCCGAATACAGAGTAGGATTATCAAAG
Organism: Bacteroides eggerthii; assembly: GCF_025146565.1. Classification (NCBI taxonomy): domain Bacteria; kingdom Pseudomonadati; phylum Bacteroidota; class Bacteroidia; order Bacteroidales; family Bacteroidaceae; genus Bacteroides; species Bacteroides eggerthii. Next base: position 224,318 of record NZ_CP102258.1, read on the forward strand.
ATACGCTCCACAAAGTTGATGCTGATATAATCCGAAATAACCGCTTTCTTGAAAAGACCGCTTACAATCAGGAAGATTCCCTTTCCGAACATCTCCTTAGAGACAAACAGCGGACGGCGGATCTGCGGGATAAAGTCGCGTGCACGCACGATGGGACCTGCCACCAACTGCGGGAAGAAAGATACATAGAAAGCATAGTCCAACAGGTTGGTGAGGGGCGTTATCTCTTTGCGATACACATCGATCGTATAGCTCAGCGACTGGAAAGTGAAGAAAGAGATGCCGACAGGAAGAAATATGTCCATTGCGGTAAACGTGCCGCCTGTCAGCGAAGCAAAGAACCCGCAGAGGAAATTCGTATATTTAAAGTAGCACAACAGTCCCAGGTTTATCAGCAGACTGACCGCCACCCACGTTTTACGCTGCCAGCGTACGGTGGCCCGTTCCATGAGCCGGGCAATGAAAAAGTCGCTTACCGTAACAATGGCAAGCAGGAAGAAATAAGTGCCGCTGCTTTTATAGTAGAAATAGTAAGAAAACAGGGTGACGAACATCAGGCGGGCAGTAGTGCGACGCTGCAAAAGCAGATAGAACACGATGAAAGCGGCAAACAGCCACAGGAAGATACCGCTGCTGAATATCATCGGCGCATGCGGGTCGTACACCAGCAGGTCATGCAGGCGGGTGAAGTCTATATCCAGTTTGTTCAGAAGTTCGTCAATATTCCACATCTGTCGGTTACGGCTTAATTTAGATTATACTCAATCATCGACTGCAATAGTCGTTATACGCTTTCAGCAAGGCTTGATAGAACATCTCACCTTGCAATACATATCCTTCCGGAAGATAATGCACATGGTCGGGACGCATCAGTTTCGCCTCCTGCCAGTTGAGACAGGCGCGACGAACGCCTCCGAAAACATCGTACATATCCCACACAGCCAACCCGTTGGCATCGGCAAAACGCCGGATGGTCTGTACGGCAACAGAGGTACGGGGATTAATCTTATAGGTACGCCGGCGGCGGCGCTGGCGGAAGCTCTCGTATGAACCGGGCGGAGTGGTCATCAGCATCGGGACGCCGGACAGGCTGTCGCGTAGCATACGTACCAGTTCATCCATCTGCTGATAGTGCAACTTTGAGTTGTATCGCCGGTTGTGGCTCTCGTTTGTCCCGAAAGAGAGAATCACAAGGTCGGGATGCAACGCTGCGATGTCCGCCACACGCACCGGACGGGTAAAGGTGACACAGAACGCACCGTTTATTCCCATGTCCGTATAAGTCAGCGCACCGAATGTCTTTCGGAGCAGTTCGCCCGTAGTCTGCGGGAAGATATGACCGCGGATATGACTGTCGCCCACATGAACAATACGTATCGTATCGGCAGATGCACCCAGGCGGAGCATACGCATCTTCTCCCAGAAAGGTTTCAAGATGCCGACACTGTCTATCAGTTCATTCTCTCCGAGTTGGCGGAAAGCCGGAGGCAGGCTGATGAAAGGAACGGGCAGAGTGTCCGTACGTTGGCCGTAAGCCGTAAGCGTGTCGCAATCGGATACCGTCTTTTGAAGCCGGGGACAGCCGGGAAGCGCATCTTGCGCACAGAGCCGCTGCACCGGCAGGAGAAGCATTACAAACACCGCGTAGCAGACAGTGAAGCGCAAACTGCTCCATCGTGAGTTTTCCTTATGGCTCCGCTTCATAGGCACGCCTCCTGTCGTACTGTTCTTTGCCGTAGACCAATGCCTCATAAAGCAATTCTGCCAGATGTTTGCCGCCACGAAAGTTGATATGCGTATAATCGTAGTTGGCCAAAGACGGCTTGGCATGCACCATGTCCGCCATACTGCCCTCGCCTCCCATTGCCTCGAACATATTCCAAAACGCCACTCCACTGTCGGCTGCCAGGTTCTGCTGGTAACGGACAAGATTCTTAATGCCGGGCATGGTGCGCAGGTCGCCTTCTTCGGTCTTATACTCGCGGTCGCCCACACTGACAACAAGGATGCCGGCTTGTGGAAAGGCACTCTTCAAATGGGCGATGGTGGTTGCCATACCGTCACGATAACGGTCATAATTCCGTCCGCGCTCCGTAGCGACATTCAGCCCGTACTGAAGAATTATCAAATCGTAAGGGCGCTGTTCATTAAATTCGCGCATCATCCAGACAGGTACGGAGCGCAAGGACAAGCCGGAACTACCCCGAAGCGAGAAGTTATCAACAACAATTCCTTGTGTACCGTCCATGGCCAAGCCATAGAATAAGGTGGAGTCGGCACTTTCCACTTTCCAGCGTACAGAGCCGATGCGGCCTGTCACATCCATCTCCCGGAGTTCTCCCGTAGGAGAAAAAGTCTCAGTCTGCGCCTCCCCTTTATTTACGGATGCCGAGAGAGTAACCTCGCCTTTATTGTAAAAGAAGATGGAAGCATGTTCGCAGGTATCAAGCCGGGACGCATAGTTCTTCTGCCCGCGAAGTTCTACATAAGCACCGGGATTGGGAATGAAGTAGTGTCCCGAAATTCCCTGTTTGCTACGGTCGAAGAACACCGAATCCATAATGGAATGGCTCTGCCAGCCGTTAAAGCTATGCCGCACCGTAGGGCGGTAACCGCTGGTCATGGAAGTGATTGTCACAAAGCCCACCCCGCATCCGCCATAACGTTCCTGCAACATGGCACGCAGGTCAGCCGTAAGAATGTCCGCTTCTATGAAAGAATCGCCGAAGTAGGCGATGCGCACCAGACGGGGGTTTGCGGCCAGCTCATCCAACGCGCGATAGAAAGGCGTCATTCCGCGCAGGGTGGAGTCACTGTAATCTTCAATGCAGGTCATTCCGCTGCGGCAAGTGTCCACAAAGGCGGGCTTCACTTTCGGGGGTGGCGGCAACAGGGTATCCGGCTCGCTCACCGCTTCCGGGGAAAGGCGTACATCACCCAGTATGTCCACACGCCTCAGCACATGAGTGCCTATCGTGGTTCCCGGCAACAATCCCATCAGCAGAAGTACGGCCACCACAATAAACATCAACCAGCCTGTATGTTTCAAAACACTCTTTTCCATAACCAATCCGGTCGCAAAGATAGAGAATCGGATGAAAATAAATATCTTCCTGCCAAAAAGAATTATCCCTGCAGGAAAAAGATATTTCCTGCAGGGATAAACGCTTTTTATGCAACAGAGATCTTAAATGGTCTTCTCAATGTTCCAGACGAATGCCCGAAGCCCCAGTTGCTCGGTCTGCTTGTCCATGTTGTGAAGGACTTCCAGCAGAGGGTCCACCCTCTCATCCTCCACCATCGTCAGGACGGCGGAACACATGGAAGGCCAGGCATGACTGCCATAATGAGGCTCTCCGGTTTTGGAACCGCGTCCGCGAACTTGCTCCCAGTAAGTGAAGCCCCTGCAATTCAGCCTGTCGAGCGTAGCGATGATACGCTCATAGTATGCTTGATCGAATGTGATTAATACTGATTTCATTATTCAACTATTAAATGTCAACTGATTAATTATTGGTCTGTTTCTGTTCCTCAAAGTAAGCATCCAGTTGCTTGTGCATCTTACGGCGCTGGCGTTTGATGCCCACCCCGCCAAAGATACAGTACATCGTAGGAACATAAATCAAAGTGAGGATCGTGGAAACCGCCAGACCGCCGATTACGGCAATCGCCATGGGACTCCACATCTCAGAACCCTGCCCTGTGCTGACGGCCATCGGAATCATACCGAGAATGGTAGTCATGGTAGTCATCAACACCGGACGGAGACGGCTCTTGCCGGCCGTAACTACGGCATTCAGCACCGACTGCCCGCGTTCGCGGCAAAGGATAGTGTAGTCGATGAGCACGATACCGTTCTTCACCACGATACCGATCAACATGATGCTACCCAGCAAACTCATTACACTCAACGTAGTGTTGGTGATGAACAATGCCATCAACACGCCACTCATAGCGAACGGCACCGAGAGGATCAGGATAAACGGATAAGTAAGGGACTCGAACTGGGCGGCCATCACGATGAACACAAGCACAATGATCAAGACACCCAATGTTCCCAAATCGCGGAACGAATCCTGCTGGTCCTCAAAGGAACCCGACACTTGAATGGTTATGTCCGAGGGTTTCTCCAACTTATCTATAATCGCATTGCCCGCAGCCACCACATCGCCCAACGGAGCGCCGGAGATAACGGCGGATACCGTCACGATACGCTCGCGGTCTTTACGCTCGATAGTAGGCGGAGCAAAACGTTCTACAACCTTTCCCAGGTCTTTGATACGCACCCCTTCGCCTTTGGCATTATAGACCAATATATTCTCGATGCTTTCAAGGCTGGTGCGGTATTCTGGAGCATAGCGCACCTTGATGTCGTACTCATCACCGTCTTCACGATATTTGGAAGCCGTCGCACCATTGATACGGTTACGCAGATAGGTAGCGGCGGTAGACAAGTTCAGTCCATGAAGCGCCAGCTTCTCACGATCAAAGTCTACCTGATACTCAGGCTGGTAATCACTACGGCTGATGTTGACCTCGGACACACCTTTCACCTTCAGCAGTTCACGTTTCAGGCGGGCGGCAACGCTGTCGGTTTCTTCCATGCTGTAACCGTACACTTCAAAATCGGCAGATGCCTGGGCAGACATACCCGTATTGCTACCTCCGAAAATGACCTGCGCCTTACTGAATTCCGGATAGGCCTTCAGGTCTTCGCGCATTTCATCACAGACAGTTTCCAACGTAACATTACGCTCGTCCGGGTCTACCAGACTGACGTTGAAGGAGATGATGTGCGAACCGTTGTCCTGCATGGATGCCCAGGTATTATCCGAGTCGGCCTGTCCCACCGTATAGTTACATACCTTCATAATACCTTTATACTTCTCAAGCCACTGTCTGGTCAGCTTCTCCGATACCTCCTGCGCCACTTCCTTACGGGTTCCGATAGGCAGTTCCAATTGCACAGCGATACGGGCGTTATCCTGCGCCGGGAAGAACTCCGTACCGATGGTCTTTGCACAAAGCAAACTCAGAATAAAGAATACCACGCAACCTACAAGAACCACCATACGATGACGGACTGCCCAGTTGAGCATACGCGCATACCAGTTGTCCAATCCGTCCAATGCATGTTCTATCGGGCCGAAGAATATCCGGAACACCTTAGACTGCTTGCGCTGCAAACGGAGCAGTTGCGAACAAAGCATCGGCGTCAGCGTCAAAGCGGAGACAGTGGATACAAACATAATGGCACACATCATCCAGCCCAACTGCTTGAACAGTACACCGGACATACCGGTCACCATCGTCAACGGGAAGAATACGGCAATCATCGTCAGTGTAGAAGCCACAACGGAGATAGCCACCTCGTTCGTGCCATGCACAGACGCCTGCTTCGGGTCGGAGCCGCGCTCGATGTGTGTCGTGACATTCTCCAATACCACAATGGCATCGTCCACCACCATACCGATAGCAATGGAAAGCGATGAAAGCGAAATGATATTAATCGTATTCCCCGAAATTGCCAGATATATGAATGAAGCAATCAGGGAAAGCGGAATCGTGATACAGATGATCAGCGTGGCACGCCAGCGTCCTAAGAACAAGAACACCACAATCACAACGAAGAGCAAGGCATACATAACCGTCTCCGTCAAACTGTCGATGGTGTTCAGGATGTTTTCAGAGGTATCTACAATGACCCCAAGCTTCACGTCGCTCGGCAGGTTCTTCTGCAAACGGGGCAATGCATCCTGCACCTTTTTGGAGATTTCCACCGAATTGGCTCCCGACTGCTTCTGAACGACGATCATGGCGCCTTGCACACCGTTATTATAGGTTTCCTGCGCACGCTCTTCTACGGTGTCCACTATCTTGGCAACATCACGCAGATAGACCGTAGCGCCATTATACGTACCTACAACCACATTCGCCAACTCGCCGGAATCGTCGAACTCACCCTCCACACGCAATGAATAGGTTTCATTACCGATGTCGAAGTTACCGCCCGGTATATTCCTGTTCTCGGCCCCGATAATGGAACTGATTGTTTCGATGCTCAGGTTGTATGCTTCCAGCTTATAAGGGTCGCAATACACTTGGATTTCACGCTGCGGCGCACCGCTGATGGATACCGTACCCACACCGGGAATACGCGCCAAGGGATTTACCACACGATCATCCAGTATCTTATAAAGTGCCGACTGGCTCTCGTTGGCCTGTACGGACAGCAGCACGATAGGGATCATATCCGTACTGAACTTAAAGATGATAGGGTTCTCCACATCATCGGGAAGTTCGGAACTTACCATATCCAGCTTGTCACGCACATCATTCGTCAACACGTCAATATCATTACCGAACTCAAACTCCAGTGTAATCAGCGACATATTCTCCGAAGAACGGGAAGTGATGTGCTTCAAATCACTGACAGAGTTCAAAACATTCTCCAACGGACGGGTCACATTGTTCTCGATATCCGAAGCACTGGCTCCCGGATAGGCCGTCATCACCATAATCGTATTCGTATCAATGTCCGGATACAAGTCGATAGGCAATTTGGACAAAGAGAACAGACCAAATATCACCACTGCCAGAAAGCAGAGCGAAGTCATAATCGGTTTCTTAACCGCACCTTCGTATAAACTCATGTTATTAGTGTTTAGTGATTATTTCTCTACTTCTACTTCCATGCCGTTCACCAGCTTGGTCTGTCCGGCTATAACTACCTGTGAATTGTCGGGCACACCGGAAATCAACTCGTATTCAGCACCCATGCGGCGTCCGAGTTCCACCTTATTATAGGTTACTTTGCCGTCTTTGTAGACATACACGTAGCGGTCGCCCGAACCGGATTGTTTCACGATGGCCAAGTCGGGCACAACCACATTGTCCTTGGAGCCGAAATTAAGTGTGGCGCGGGCAAACATTCCGGGACGCACGCGCTGGTCCTTATTGGAGAGTTTAATCTCTACAGGGAAGGTGCGTGTATTCGGGTCTACCGTAGGATAAACCAAGCTGATGTAGCCTTCAAACGGTTCGTCGCCATAGACATCCAGCTTCACTGCTACGGGAGCGCCTTTCTTCACTTGGGTGAAATAGGTTTCGGAAACGTTGATGAGCAGTTTCACCGGAGTGATCTGTTCCACCACCAACACAGGTTCCCCGCCGCTGTACATGTCGCCGTTGTCATAATTACGGGCTGTTACAACACCGTTTATAGGGCTGAGCAACGAGGTGTTTTCCAATAGGTTGCGATAGGCCGTCTCCTTTATGTCCAAAGCCATTTTGGCTGCATCCCATTCCGACTTGGATGCACCGCCCACTTTGTACAGTTCGTCCATACGCTTGAACTCAATCTCCTGGTTATCCAACTGGAACTTGGTTTGTTTCAGGTTGGCCTCATCCATGCTGACCAGCTTCTGGCCTTTGGATACGCGGTCGCCCACTTCCACCAATATCCTGTCTATACGCACCGGAGACGAAGGAGCTATATTGTTCTTCACCTCTGCTTCGACAGTAGCGGTGTATTCATGGATCTGTTCTACCGGACGCGCTTTCACATCCGCCAGCTTCACTCTCGGCTTTTCATCCACATGTTCAGCGACAGCCTTGTCCTTCCCGCCGCTGCAAGCGCCCAACAGTGCTACTGCAAGCAGGGCAATCATTTGAAAACTTTTCTTCATATCGTTGTTCTGATTTTTATTTCTGATCTTTGCTTATGTAATCTCTTCCCAACACTTGGTCAAGATCGGCTTTAGCCACCAAATAATCGTATATGGATTGGTTGTAAGTCAACTCGGCCTCAGTGAGCTGCACTTGCGAGGTGTTCAGTTCAAGCACAGTTCCTTTGCCCACCTCGTAGCGTTTGCCGGCAATCTGCACCGCCTTTTCGGCCTGCATCACATTCTCCTTGTTGCTGGACACCTGTTCCGAGCTGGCTGCCATATTATCCTGATAGCTGGTAATCTGCATATTCAGCTTGCGTTCCGTATCGATGCGGTTCTGGTCCAACTGGCGCATCTGGATGCGGTTGGATTTCAGTTTTGTAAAGTTGCTTGCCTTGTATAAAGGAATACTCAAACTGAACACCAGCGAAGAACTGCTTCCGTAGTTGTAGTTGAATACATTCCAACTGTCGTTGTTCATGGACTGATACTGATAAGAATAGCCCAAAGCCAGTGTCGGCATGAAGTTGGTGCGCAAGGACTTGATGTTCTTCTGAAGCATCAGGCGGTTCAACTCCAGTTGCTTCATCGTGGTATTGTTCACCAAGCCTTCGTGCGTCGCATTATCCAATTGATTGGCAAACACAACTCCCTCATAAGCCGCCAGACTGTCGTCTATCTTAATATCCAGATCGGCCGTTATACCCATCAATACTTTGAGTTGCAATTTGGAGAGCGTCACAGCGTTTCCGGCCGAAATGACACTCGGCTTCACGCTGCGCATCTGTACCTCGGCGCTGATTTTGTCAAATTCACTCACCGCACCCTGCCGGTATTTAGCGTTGACTATGTTATAATTGTCTTCTGCCAGCTTATAGCTTTTTTGCAGAACATCGTATGAGTCCTGCGACAACATCAACTGATAGTAGGCCTTGGTCACCTGATTCACCAAATCCTGTTTGGAGGCACGTGACTTCTCTACCGCCAGCTCAATGTCCGTTTTTGTCATCGACATGGCGCGATACACTGCCGGTGCAAACAGGGGCAGACTTATGTTCAACGCTCCTGTGGCTGTGTTCGCCTTGTCTTTACCCATTTTCACAGTCTGGTCGCCGATACTGAACTGCGGCGCCGTAATAGTGTGGCTCATACTTCCCGAAATGCTCGCTTCGGGCAACAGGTTTTGCCAGGTTTCCTTATGGCTCACCTTTTTCAGTGCAATCTCCTCTTCCGCCACTTTAATAGTAGGATTGTCGCTCAAAGCAATCTCTATGGCTTTGGCAAGGTTCAGGGTCAAAGTATCTTTCGTCCCTTGTGCTCGTGCATAAGCACCAACCAACACTATGGCAACGGCCAATACCCATTTCTTACCCTCAAAAAATCTCTGCATCTTCATAAAAGAATTAATCGTTTTCTATTTGTTCTCTGTCTCGCTATTTCCGGAGATTATCTTTTTGCGGTATTCCCGGATGAACACCTCCAACTCATGCGCCCCTTTCTCCGTAGAAATTCCCCGGAGGAAAGTGAACATGATAGACTCATAAACTTCAAGGAACGAATACTCCTTGCAAATATCCGTATTCATCAGCAAGTCAATCTGCTCCCTTACCAACAGATTGATAATGGCAAAATTCACATCATCGCGGAAGATGCCCTGCTTCACGCCTTCCTTGAAAAAGTTCACCGTTTCTTCCGAGTCCTGATCATGCCGTTTGGTCATCAGCTTATAGGCTTTGGGATACTTCTTGATGTCCTCAAAAAACTTCTTGTTGGTGGCATGGAACTTTTCGATACTGCGCTGGTAGCATTTCAACAGGACTTCCAATACATTCTCGGATGTAGCAAGCACATTCTTCAGATATTCATCCCCCTCTTTCTGACCTCTCAGGATACACTCTTCCAGCAAGGTCTCCTTATCAGGAAACACCTCATACAGAGTACGCTTGGAGATGCCCAACGAAGTTGCGATGTCATCCATCGTAATACTTTTGATACCTTGCGCAGCAAAGGCCTTCACCGCAGTTTCAATGATCCGTTCTCTCAGTTCCGGACGAGGAGTAAGGTGCTTGGTATATTCGCTCATTTCTCTTCCTTTTAAATTTCAAAAACTCTTTTTATTCATTTTGGAAATAAAACGAAGCAAATATAGAAAGAAAACTTAATTCACCAATTAAGTTTTCTTTCTTTTGTTAAACGATTAATAAAAATTAGTGTTCTCGCAGATTTATTGGGAAGATTCCTAATAATCAAACTTGGTCCGGCTCAGGAACGCCACTGTTTTATGAATTTCCTTGTACATCACAATGTCGTCTTTCACAAAAGGAACCTCTTTGCGGTATTCGCGCAGGAAGCCTTCCAAGAGCGGCGAGGTTTTTTGCGGGCGGCGGAAATCAATGCCCTGTGCAGCATTCATCAGTTCGATGGCAAGGATGTGTTCCAAGTTGTCCATGATACGGTAGAGCTTCGTGGCTGCGTTGGCTCCCATACTGACATGGTCCTCCTGTCCGTTGCTGGACACGATAGAGTCGCTGCTGGCAGCATAGCAGTACATCTTGTTCTGGCTCACCATAGAGGCGGCGGCATATTGAGGAATCATAAACCCGGAGTTCAGGCCGGGATTGGCAACCAGAAACTCCGGCAGTCCCCGCAGTCCCATGATGAGCTGGGCGATACGGCGTTCGGAGATGTTTCCCAGTTCGGCAAGGGCGATCCCTAAGAAATCGTACGAGATAGCCAACGGCTGCCCATGAAAGTTTCCGCCGGAGATGATACGGTCTTCATCCGGAAAGATGGTAGGATTGTCCGTCACAGAATTAATCTCCGTCAGCAAAACCGAAGAGACATACCGGATAGCATCCTTCGTTGCGCCATGCACCTGCGGAATGCAACGGAAAGAATACGGATCCTGCACATGCTTGCCGGGGCGGGCGATGAGTTCGCTGCCCTCCAGCAGTTTGCGGAAGTTCTCGCCCGTTTCGATTTGTCCTTTGTGGGGACGGATTTGCTGGATGCAATCCATGAACGGGTCGATGCGACCGTCAAAGGCTTCCAGGGAGAGGGCGGCTATCAGGTCGGCTTTCTTGGAGAGGCGGAAAGCTTTAAGAATGGCAAAGACACCGTTGGCGCTCATGAATTGCGTACCGTTCAGCAAGGCAAGGCCTTCCTTGCTCATCAGTTTGACGGGCTCCCAGCCGAATTCATCGAGTACGCTGATAGCCTCGCGCTTCCGACCTTTATAGTACACGTCACCCACACCGATAAGAGGCAGGAAAAGATTGGCAAGCGGAGCAAGGTCGCCCGATGCTCCCAAGGAGCCGCGGTCGTAGACAATAGGCATCACATCGTTGTTGAAGAAGTCGAGGATGCGCTGTACGGTAATGACCTGCACGCCGCTGTGCCCCAATGAAAGTGCATGCGCCTTGAGCAGCATCATCAGTTTGATGATGACGGGACGGATCTCCTCGCCCACGCTGCAAGCATGGCTTTTGATGAGGTTCTCCTGCAAGGTGCCCAGTTCGTCGGGCGAGATGCTTTTGCTGCACAGGGAGCCGAAGCCGGTGGTGATCCCGTAGAGAGGTTCGGCGGATTCGGCGGTTTTCTTATCCAGATAGTCGCGGCATTTCTGTATGCGTTCTTTGGCTTCGGGAGCCAACTCAAGTTTCAGGTTCTCGTTGATGATGCGTTCGATAAGGTCGAAGGTCAGCTCGCCCGAACCGACATAGTAGACATTCTTCATACTTTGAGCTCCTCATTGATTTCGTCCAACAATTCTTTCTCTTTGGCACAGGCAAGGCGTTCCAGCTCACAGGCTTCGGCCTGCAGCTTGGCAACGAACTCTTTATCTTTGAGCGAACCGAGGTTGATGCGCACATTCATCAACGCCCCCAATACGGCAGAGCGGGCGGACATCATCGCCACGCAGGCATCGGTTACGGCATTACGGTTGCCCAGGCGTGCCACATCCATGATGACAGTCATCAGCTCGTAGGCATTACGTGCCACCTGCATGGGCACGAGGGCTGCAAACTTGGTGGCTTCCTGAATGGCGGCGCTGCGGGCGGCTTTCTCCTCGTCGGTGGCTTTCGGCATCTTGAAGCAGGCAAATACACTGTCGTACGCTTCGGAGTCGCGGTCAATGTCTTCGATGAAGGTGTCTTTCTCCTGCGATGCCACTCCCGCAATATGCTGCATCAGCTCCTCGTGCGCCTCATAGCCTTTCTTGCCGACAGTGAGATTGGCTACCATTGCCGCCAAAGCCGAAGCAATGGCGCCATTCAATGCGGCAATGCTTCCGCCGCCGGGGACGGGGTCGCTGCCCGCCACTTTATTCAAAAACTCTTTGACTGTTAAATCGACTAACATGGGATTAAATTATTATTAGGTATTACACAATTAGGTATCAATTCGCTATTAACGCACCGCTAAAGCACCGGGTGGAGTACGCCCTCCTTCACCGTAGCGTGCACACAATTCATGCCCACATAATAGGGCAGGAAATGATAATTATCCGTATTCAGCACCACGAAGTCCCCTTTCTTTCCCACCTCTATGCTGCCGATGCTGCCGGCACGATTCAAGGCGGCGGCGCCGTTCAGGGTAAGGGCGGTAATGCTCTCCTCGACACTCATCTTCATATAGATGCAAGCCAGTGCGATAGTGAGCGGGATGGAACCGGAGAAGCAACTGCCGGGATTAAGGTCGGTGGCCAGTGCTACGGCACAGCCGGCGTCAATCATCTCACGCCCGCGGGCATAAGGTTCTTTCAGGGCAAAGGCGGTAAGAGGGAGCAAGGTGGCAACCACGCCTTTGTCCGCCATGGCATGGATGTCGGCATCGGAAGCATGCAGCAGGTGGTCGGCGGATACGGCGGAAAGTTCCGCAGCCAGTCCCGCACCGCCCAGCGGCACTATTTCATCGGCATGGAGCTTCAGCGCCAATCCCATATCACGAGCGGCAGTCAGCAGGCGGCGGGACTGCCCGATGGAGAACACGCCCTGCTCGCAAAAGACATCGCAAAACTCTGCCAACCGGTTCTGAACGACGGCGGGCATCACTTCGCGAATGATGAAATCCACATAATCGTCCGTACGCCCGACATACTCCTGCGGCACTGCATGTGCGCCAAGAAAAGTGGAAACGATGTCCACCCGCTTGTGCTCGTCATTGTTCAGGCTGCGCATGACGCGGAGTTGCAGCAGCTCGGTCTCCTTGTCCAAGCCGTAACCGCTTTTTCCCTCGACGGTGGTCACTCCCATGACGCTCATCTGCTTCAAGAAGCCCTCCGCCTTGCCGCGCAACTGGATGAAGTTGCTGTTGCGGGTGGCAGCCACTGTGCTGACAATGCCTCCTCCGCGCTCCATAATGGACATGTAGCTTTCGCCCTTCAAGCGCCATGAGAACTCCTCGGCACGCTCTCCGCCAAAAACGAAGTGCGTATGCGAGTCCACAAAGCCGGGCAGAAGGCATTTGCCCCGGGCGTTGTAGTGCCAGTAGCGCTGATAGTATCCGTCGCGGTCCTCGCCACGATTAGGGCCTACGTAGGTGATGACGCCGCCGGTGACTTCCACCGTAGCGTCATCCATGATGCAGATCTCTTCCATTTCCCTGCCACAACGGGCGGAAAAGCCGATGGGAGTGACGACACGAGCGTTGAAGATGATAAGATTCTCCGTCATATTTGTTTCTGTTTCATTTAAAGTTCAGAACATTGATCACTGAAAGACAGTTGTGTGCTATTCACACGTCGGGCACTCACTCCATTATCCGGGCTTCGAGCACCTGCTGCATCGAGAAGTTCTCCAGTCCGAGGTAATAGGAAGCCGTATCAATCAGCGCTTCCATGGGCACAAGGCCGATAATCTCACTGCCCACGATGCTGACACCGTAGCGCCGCGCTTCGATGCGTACCAGTTCGAAGGCGCGATAAAGGGCGGTACGGGTATAGTCGGTCATATTGATAGACACCTGCGTGATTCCCCGATCTTTCAACTCCACTCCCATGGCCTTGCAATAGCGCAGGCCGCCGCCGATGAAGCGTATCTTCTTGGCAATATCGTGCGCAATCTCCAGACTCGGCGTATTCAGGTTGATGTTATAGGCCACCAGCGGCATACGCGCGCCAACCGCCACCGTTCCCGCAGTGGGATGCCGCTCGGCGGGGCCGAAGTCGGGCTGCCATTCGGGGAGTTTTATTTTCTCCGCCATACCCTCGAACTCACCTTTCCGGACAGCCGCAAGGTTTTCCCGGTGAGGGGCTGATGCGGATTTCTCGTAAAGGAACACAGGCAGGTTATAACGTTTCGCCACTTCCCCGCCCACTTCCTTGGAGAGCGCAACGGCTTCTTCCATCGTTACATTCTTAATAGGAATGAAGGGCACAACGTCCACCGCACCCATACGGGGATGCTGTCCCTGATGCTTGTTCAGGTCGATGAGCTCCACTGCCACGCCGATGGCCTCAAGCACAGCATCGCGCAGCGGTTCGGGCTCGCCCACTACGGTGACGACGAGGCGGTTGTGGTCTTCATCGTTACTGTAATCCAACAACTTGACACCCTGCCTGCCACGAAACGGGGCTACAATCCGGTCTATTTTCTGCAAGTCGCGTCCCTCACTGAAATTGGGGACACATTCTACGATTCGGTTCATAATGGTTATGTTTTTAGTTTGCTAACACGAGGATACAGATATATTATTTTTAGATTGGCATATTCTTTCTCTCAGACATAAGAACAAAAGAACAGACCCAATCTCTTATACCCTTATTTCCCCTATAACAAGCCTGTTATTATTGTTTTATATATCTATCAATCAGTTCTTCATCCGCCACGTAAGGAATCGTGATGTGGTAGCCATCCGAATGGGTGCGGTTGAACTCCTCGCTGGTTTCCATTGCATGCTCGTTGCGTGCCCACGAACGGCGTGCCACGCCGCCCATAACATCCCAAAGCATGGCGGAACGCAGAATTTCGTCCACCCTTTCGGAGCCGTCGCACACCATGCCGAAGCCGCCGTTGATGGCTTTGCCTATGCCCACTCCGCCGCCATTGTGCAGCGCCACAAGGCTCATGCCCCGCGCACAGTTACCGGCAAAGCATTGCACAGCCATGTCCGCCATTACGTTGCTGCCGTCCTTGATGTTGGATGTCTCGCGGAAAGGGGAATCCGTACCGCTGACATCGTGGTGGTCGCGTCCCAGCATAATCGGGCCTACCTCGCCCCGGCGCACCATCTCGTTGAAGCGGAGTGCAATCTTCATGCGTCCTTCGGCATCCTGATAGAGGATACGCGCCTGCGTGCCCACCACCAGATTATTCTTTTCGGCATCGCGAATCCAATTGTAATTATCCAAGTCCTGTCCGCGGCGCGTGGGATCGATACACTCCATGGCCGCCCGGTCGGTCTTCACCAGGTCTTCGTGCCTGCCACTGAGACATACCCAGCGGAAAGGTCCGTAACCGTAATCAAAGAGTTCGGGCCCCATGATGTCCTCCACATAGCTGGGGAAGATGAACCCGTTCTTATCACTGCCGTTGCGCGCTATTTCGGTGACGCCGGCATCGTAGACGGCTTTCATAAAGGAGTTGCCGTAATCGAAGAAGTACGTGCCCCGCCCCACGAGCTCTTTTATGGCAAGGAAATGGCGTTTCAGCGTAGCATCCACCTTACGGCGGAATTCCGCCGGGTTCTCGTGCAGCATCCGGGTGCGCTCCTCAAAGGTCAGCCCTGCGGGACAGTAGCCGCCGTCGTAGGCGGCATGGCAGGATGTCTGGTCGGATAGCAGATCTATGTGTACCTGTTCTTTTGCGGCATATTCCAAGAGATCCACCACATTGCCATGATAGGCAATGGAAATGGGGGTGCGACTGTCCATGGCCTCTTTGGCCAGTGAGAAGGCATGCGGCAGCGAATCCGTCACGTGCCCCACCCATCCCTGACGATGACGGGTGTCGATACGTGAAGCGTCCACTTCGGCTATGATAGCGGCAGCTCCCGACATTTCGGCAGCTTTGGGTTGGGCGCCACTCATGCCGCCCAGACCGGAGGATACAAAAAGCCGTCCGCGCAAGTCGCCGTCTTGCGGAATGCCGAGTTTCAATCGCCCGGCGTTCAGGAGGGTATTGAAAGTGCCATGCACGATGCCCTGCGGACCGATGTACATCCACCCGCCGGCAGTCATCTGCCCGTAATTGGCAACGCCCATCTGCATGGCTGTGTGCCAGTCCTGCTGGTTGTCATAAAGCCCCACCATGATGGCGTTCGTAATGATGACGCGCGGCGCTTCGGGCTTCGACTTGAAGAGCCCCAGCGGATGCCCGCTTTCGATGACGAGCGTCTGGTCGCAGGTGAGGACTTCGAGGTATTGTTTTATCAGGCGGTATTGCATCCAGTTTTGGCACACCTGTCCCGTTTCGCCATAGGTGACGAGTTCGTAGGGATAGAGGGCGATGTCGAAACAGAGGTTATTGTCTATCATCACCTGAAAGGCCTTGCCCTCGATGCAGCGTCCTTTGTATTCGTCAATGGGCTTTGCCTTGAGGTCGCCTTGCGGACGGTAACGGTAACCGTAGATGCGTCCGCGCGTGCGGAGTTCTTCCATGAACTCCGGTGCAAGCGTTTCGTGCAGTTCTTTAGGGATGTAGCGCAGGGCATTCTTCAATGCCGTAGCCGTTTGTGCCGGGTCGAGGGTGTAGCCGCGGTCGGGAGCCCGCCGGATGCCTTCTACGAAGGCGGGATAAGGGGGCAGTGTTTTGCTTAAGGTAATCTCCATAGTATAATAAGGTGAATAGTTACAAATTGTCAGCAGATGCGACTCTGTATCTGCCGCAATATAAAAATAAATCCCGGTATTCACAATAGAACACCGGGATTATTTATCATAAAGTCAGAAAAATTACTTCTCCATTAACTTATACTGTTGTTTTACATAAGCCACAAATTCATCAGTAAAGACATATTCATCACCTGCTTTCCGTGCAGCCTTGTTATAGGTTTCCACAAACATCACCGGCTCCACAGAATTGTCGACAATCGCCTGCAATCCGAGTTGGTGCTTGATGAGCGTCGCCATATAAAAGCCATTCGGATGTCCGCCGTTAACCGGTAACTTGGCAACCTGCCCATAGACATCGGCGTCCACTGTTCCTTTCGAGTAACCCACCGTCAAAGAATCTATCTTTTGCAGTAGCTTCGGCGTATTGTAGTAGTTTTCGTTCATCTGTTTCAACACATCTTCACCGAAAAGCCCGGCGTCTTTCATAGAATAAGGACCCTCGAACTTGTTCAGAATATCAGCGCAACCCTCCGACTGCATCATGCTCAACGCGGCCGCAACAGGACTTCCACTGTCTTTGTATTTCTCTCGAAGATAGCCCCAACGATAGCTGTGATGCAGTTCGTGACCTATCAGATTGGCCAGGGATTCTTCATCCTGACTATAAACACAATTCAAATCCATAAATACATTGCCGCTGAGCGACCAGGCTTCGGGGGTAAACAAGAGAATGTAGAATTTACTGTGATCGGGATGTCACATCGCAAAACTGTCCGGTAAGTATTTCAAGGCTTGCTTGTTGCCACGGACAAAAGCGCCGGAGAGGGCAGAACCTGCCAAATAGTCATCGAGCCTATCAAGGTCATCGCCAAACCGGCTGAGATTTTGAATACAAAAATAACGTACGATATCTTCATTGTTCTTCATCGTCTGAAGGGGAACGGACAAGATACTATCCTTAACAGCCTTTAAATTCCGGTCGAAAACAATTTCATAAGAAGCCTTAAAAGTTTTTTTCAGCGATTTCCCCACAGGGCGGTCAAAAAACTGCTTATATCCATCGGTGGCAAACAATATTTCCCACTCCTGTTGTGAAGGCAGATGACCGTTTCTCGCTTTCTTGGTCAGTTCGATAAGGGCTTGGGCTGATTCGGTGGAACAAGTCGGTTCAGACTCGAGCTGTCTCAAATATCTCCCGATGACCTCCGCCGACTCGCTCGTTTCTTTTTCAAATGCTTCTTGCAGCGCAGGATAGTCCGCCAGCAGTTCCAGCATCTTCTCCCTGCCCACAAACTCCGAGCGTCCCGTTTCCGGATTCAACTCATAATACACACGCGCAAAGACCAGCCCCGAAGCATTGATGGCATCCCCCACTTCACCGCCCAGCTTCGTTGCATCGGGCGGGGTTGCGGTGCTTGCAGCGACCTGCCCCACAGGTTGCGCACAGAAATAAATCTTACCTTTCACCCACATGGCAGGCGCATACCAACCGCCGAAACGGTAACGCTTATAGCGCATCTTCTTGCAGTTGACGTAGAGCGACGTATCCATCCGCACCGCATAACAACGTGATTTCAAATAACGGCACAAGCCGGAGTTGTCTTCCGCCTCTATACGATAATCCGCACCGCCCATCAGATAAATCTGGTTCTTGGAACGCTTCTCCACTTTCAATATCGTGACCGTATCTCCGCGGCCTTCCACCAACGCTTTCAAGTTGGAATACATTATCTGCTGAGCCGAACAAGGCAAGCCCAATAATGCCAATATCCCTAACAACCAACGTACTTTCATATCATTTCCCTTTCTTTCTGAAACTTTACTTACCCAGGCGAAAGGTACATTTTTTATCCTTATTCAGCAAACATAGAGAGGAAAAAAACATCGTATCGCCCATAAAATGATTTCCGTATGTCTGCACCGGCCTTGCCCAACCCTCTCTGTCGCAGACAAAAACATCTAAAGCAGAAATGCGGGACCCCCTTGTTGGAACTGCCGGGATACACTACTGATTACAAACGAGATACAGATACCAATCGAATACCAACCTTTGGTACACGCCGTACCAAACTGTGGTAGTCCTTGTACCAAGCTGTGGTAGCCCTCGTACCAAACTGTGGTACTTCGAATACCAAACTGTGGTATTTTGAATACCAACCGTTGGCATTTCACATCTTCTTAGGAGAAGAAAACCATATATTTACTTACCTTTGCCAATCTATAAAGCATGGGAATAAATGGAAAGCATTGAAAAAATAAAATCAACATACAGCCGCATTGCGGAGGAAGCACAACAAGAGTCGAACAAAATACAGCAAGCAATTTACCATACCGGCTCCTTACGGTTGCTGCTGTTCGTGGCAGGAATCGCAGGGATTATCTACTTCCGGGAGGAAAGTTGGACGATACTGGCAGGAATCGCACTCGTCACCCTGCTGCCGTTCATCCTTCTGATAAAGTACCACAACAACCTGTTTCGCCGCAAAGACTATCAGGAAAAGAGAGCAGAGGTGAACCGGCAGGAGTTGGCCGCGCTGGATTACGATACGTCCTGCTTCGATGCCGGCGAGGAGTTTGTCGACCCCGCCCACCTGTATGCCTACGATCTGGACGTATTCGGCACACATTCATTGTTCCAGTACGTCAACCGCACCTGCACCGAACCGGGAAAACGCCTGTTGGCAAACTGGCTGGGACAGCATCTCGAAAAGAAAGAGGATATACTGGAACGACAGGCAGCCGTACGCGAACTGGCTCCCGAACTGCAATTCCGCCAGCACTTCCGCATCCTCGGCATGCTGCACAAAGGCACAGCAGCCGACGAAACCGAACTGAAAGCATGGGCGGCAAGCCCCGGCGTATTCCGCAAGAATAAGTTCTTACGACTTCTGCCGGCAACCGTCACCGGCATCAACGGCATCTGTCTGCTCCTTATGCTTACCGGTTATCTGCCCGCAAGCATGTGGGGAGTGATCTGGACGCTCTTTGTCACCGCCGGATTCGCCTTTACCGGAAAGATCACCAAAATACAGGCTGTGTACGGCAAGAAGCTACAAATCCTCGGTACGTATGCCGGACTGCTCAAACTGATGGAAGCCCAACCCATGCAATGCAACCTGCTGAAACGCATCAAAGAAGAAATTGGCGGCGAACAACGGAAAGCCTCCCTCGCCATCAGCCGGCTGAGCAAACTGATGAACGAGCTGGACCAACGCAACAACGTATTCATGTACGTCATTCTCAACGGTCTGTTTTTCTGGGAACTGCGACAGATAATGCGCATCGAAACCTGGAAAGAGCAATATTCCCGCGAACTGCCGCATTGGCTCAGCGCCCTCGGACAGATGGATGCCCTCAACTCACTGGCAACCTTCGCCTATAATCATCCGGACTATTCTTATCCCACCCTGCTCGACAAGGCCGATATGATTGCCGCCAAAGTCAACATCTCTTCCAATACGAAGAAAGCTGATACGGAAAACACCGGCAACAACACCCGTTTCATGCTTCGCGCAAAAG
The DNA here is from genome assembly GCF_025146565.1 of Bacteroides eggerthii. Classification (NCBI taxonomy): domain Bacteria; kingdom Pseudomonadati; phylum Bacteroidota; class Bacteroidia; order Bacteroidales; family Bacteroidaceae; genus Bacteroides; species Bacteroides eggerthii. Next base: position 244,280 of record NZ_CP102258.1, read on the forward strand.
CCCTGGGACATCCCCTGATGCACCGCGACCGCTGTGTCCGCAACGACATCGACATGGAGAAACGCCCTTTCTTCATCATCATCACCGGCGCCAACATGGCAGGAAAGAGCACCTATCTGCGCACGATAGGCATCAACTACCTGCTTGCCTGCACCGGCATGCCCGTCTGCGCGGAAGAGATGGAGGCGTATCCCGCCCGTCTCATCACCAGCCTGCGCACCAGCGACTCCCTGACCGACAACGAGTCCTACTTCTTTGCCGAACTCAAACGCCTGAAACTCATCATCGACAAGCTGCAATCGGGCGAGGAACTCTTCATCATCCTCGACGAAATACTGAAAGGAACAAACTCAATGGATAAGCAGAAAGGGTCTTTCGCACTCATCAAGCAGTTCATGGCCTTACAGGCAAACGGCATCATCGCCACGCACGACTTATTGCTGGGCACCCTCATCGACCTCTTCCCCGAAAATATCTGCAACTACCGCTTCGAAGCTGATATCACCGACAACGAGCTGACATTCTCTTACCGCCTCCGCCCTGGCGTAGCGCAGAACATGAATGCGTGCTTCCTTATGAAAAAAATGGGGATTGCCGTCACCGACTAATCCCCACTCCATATCCTAACGGTTCCTTACCCGCAGCATCCGCTTACATCGCCTTGCATCTGGACAAGAATGCCGAAACCGCCGCAGCTTCATTACCCGTAAAGTAGCACACTGAGGTCACCGGAGTGTAAGTGTAAGGCACAAACTGAAACAATTGAAGTGCAGCAAATTTATTGTCTTGCGAAATCATAACGTCCAGACGTACATTACCACTCGACTCACTCTTGACACCGGCTTCACCGTCGAGCTTACCGCTTTCGAGCATCTCGGTCAGTTTTCCTATATGCTTCAAATCGAAAAACAGACTGCGTTCCTTCGCCACACTTCCCGTCGGCAGATAAACGATTTCTTTTGATTTCCAGAACAAACGGAACACCCCCAACAGAATCAATGCCGTACCCAGCACCATCAGCCCCATACTCAAAGTAGAGGACTTATCGCTCATCTCAAAAATAGATGCGAAAATAAGAATGCCCACCAGCATCATCCCCACAGAAATAATAAGTCCGGAAACACTTGTACGCTTTGCAATATCAGGATGTGAAGACGCAAAAAGAGTCGCGTCGATAGTTTGAGTTGCCATAATATAAATAGTTTTATGAATTAATGAATATTGAAATAGTGAATAATGAGTACAATCTCCCCCCCCATACAAGCATTATATGCCCGTACTCAAGGGAAAAAACAATGACAATAATACATTAAATCAGAATCCGCCGCAGTGCGAAAATGTAATACTCGCACACAGGCTGGCAACGATAGTAAGCGGTAGCATCAAAAAGCTTCTCTCTATGCAACGATAGAACCGCTTCACGCTGGGCAATCTTGTCCACCCAGTCCTTTAAGGAAAAGATATATTCGGTAATATAAGAACGCTGGATACGGGACATGGTAAGCAACTGCACATGCCCGTTGTTGCTTGCCAACTCCGCAACCGGCAAATATGGCAAACGGGGCGAAGTGAAGCATGCCTCCTCCTGATGATGTGCAGCAACAGGCGCTGTTCGGATATCCACAGACTCCTCCACACCTGCCGAACTACCGTCGGCAAATGCAGCACCCGATGTTTGCCATACAATAAACGCAAGCACCAGAAAACCTATGAATTTTAAATATCTGCCCATAAACACCTGCAAATATAACAGTTTATTTCATAGATTTGTTTTGCTCATACATCTTTTAATGTTTGTTCATGTAAATAAAAGTATAAACAAAAAAGCCGCCCCAATCGCTGGGACGGCTTTCTATATATAAAAAGAATAGTTGAATTATTCTGCTTTTGCTTCTTCAGCAGCAGGAGCTTCAGCAACCGGCGCAGTTTCAGCAGCGGGAGCAGCTTCAGCAGCAGTCTTCTTTGAACGGCGGGTACGGGTAGCTTTCTTAGCAACTTTTTCCTTAGCCATGTTTTCGTTGTAGTCAACGAGTTCAATGAAGCACATTTCTGCATTGTCACCCAAACGGTTACCAGTCTTGATGATGCGAGTGTAACCACCCGGACGATCAGCAATCTTCACAGAGATTTCTTTGAACAACTCAGTTACAGCATACTTGTCTTGCAAATTGCTAAATACAACACGACGAGAGTTTGTCGTATCATCCTTAGCTCTTGTAATCAAAGGCTCAACGAACTTCTTCAAAGCTTTAGCCTTTGCAACGGTCGTAGTGATTCTTTTGTGCTTGATCAAAGAACACGCCATATTAGCCAACATAGCGTTTCTATGAGAGGCAGTACGACCCAAATGGTTGAATTTTTTATTATGTCTCATTTTTTATTCTTTATCTAATTTATATTTAGAAATATCAGTTCCAAACGACAGATTCAGACTTTCCAGCAAATCATCAAGCTCGGTAAGCGATTTCTTTCCGAAATTTCTGAATTTCAGCAGATCGGTCTTGTTGAATTGTACCAAGTCGCCCAAAGTCTCTACATCCGCAGCCTTCAAACAGTTGAGAGCACGAACCGAGAGATCCATATCAACAAGCTTGGTCTTCAGCAACTGACGCATGTGCAATACTTCCTCATCAAACTCTTCATTACCGTCAACATCATTAGTTTCCAGCGTAATCTTCTCATCAGAGAAGAGCATGAAGTGATAAATCAGAATTTTAGCAGCTTCTTTCAGAGCTTCTTTCGGGTGAATGGAACCATCCGTAGTAATCTCAAGCACCAGCTTTTCGTAGTCAGTCTTCTGCTCAACACGGAAGTTCTCTACCTGATACTTAACATTACGTATCGGAGTATAAATAGAATCGATAGGAATTACGTTCACGTCGGTGCAATATTCGCGGTTTTCGTCAGCAGGAACATAACCACGACCTTTGTTGATCGTAATATCTATCTGCATAGTTGATTTTGAATCTAAATGACAAATAACTAATTCAGGATTTAACACTTCAAATCCAGTCAAATACTTACCTATGTCACCTGCTTTAAATTCACTTGAATTCTCGATTGTAATACTTACTTTCTCGCTCTCGAATTCTTCAACTACTTGCTTGAATCTCACTTGTTTCAGATTCAAGATAATGTTAGTAACATCCTCTTTTACTCCTGGAACACTGGAGAATTCATGCTCAACACCGTCTATTTTGATAGTAGTGATGGCAAAACCTTCCAATGAAGAAAGCAGGATGCGGCGCAGTGCATTACCTACGGTAATACCGAAACCAGGCTCCAACGGACGAAATTCGAATTTCCCGAATTTAGAGTCCGCTTCCAACATTAATACTTTATCAGGTTTTTGAAATGCTAATATCGCCATGAAATTAATTATTATTTAGAATACAATTCTACAATCAAATGCTCTTTAATGTTTTCAGGAATGTCTGCTCTTTCAGGTATGTGCAACAACTTACCTACTTTAGCATTGTCATCCCATTCCAACCAAGGATACTTGCTGTGATTAAAGCCAGCCAATGAGTTAGCGATAACTTCCAAAGATTTAGATCTTTCACGAACGCCAATAACCTGACCCGGTTTTACTGCATATGAAGGAATGTTTACCACTTCACCATCTACAGTGATATGCTTGTGACTAACCAACTGACGAGCAGCTGCACGAGTCGGAGCAATACCCAAACGGAATACTACATTGTCAAGACGACCTTCCAATAATTGAAGAAGCACCTCACCGGTAATACCTTTAGCGGTAGCTGCCTTCTCAAACAGGTTGCGGAATTGTTTTTCCAAAACTCCATAGGTGTATTTGGCTTTCTGTTTCTCACGAAGTTGAACACCATATTCAGAAGTCTTTCTCTTTCTTGAATTACCATGCTGTCCGGGAGGATAGTTTTTCTTTGACAATACTTTATCTGCTCCAAAGATACCTTCACCGAATTTACGGGCTATTCTTGATTTTGGTCCAGTATATCTAGCCATTTCTTTTTAAATATTTAATTGTTATTCATGAACTTAATTTGTTGCAGCCGCGATTGTAGAGAAGAAATTACAATCCAATAACAATATCAAGTTTCATTTTTATTAAAGGTAAATCTTAAACTCTACGTCTTTTCGGAGGACGACAACCATTATGTGGAAGCGGAGTTACGTCAATGATCTCAGTAACTTCGATACCTGCACCGTGGATAGTTCTAATAGCAGACTCACGTCCGTTACCTGGACCCTTCACATATGCTTTTACCTTTCTCAAGCCAAGATCATATGCTATCTTAGCACAGTCTTGAGCAGCCATTTGTGCTGCATAAGGAGTGTTCTTCTTAGAACCTCTAAATCCCATCTTTCCGGCAGAAGACCAAGAAATAATCTGACCTTCACTATTAGCCAGAGAAACAATAATGTTGTTGAAAGATGAATGAACATGCAACTGTCCATTAGCATCTACCTTTACATTTCTCTTTTTTGCTGCAACTGTTTTTTTTGCCATATCAACAATTATTATTTAGTAGCTTTTTTCTTATTAGCAACGGTTTTCTTTCTTCCCTTACGAGTACGAGCGTTGTTCTTTGTACTCTGGCCTCTAACAGGGAGACCGATACGGTGACGTACACCACGGTAGCAACCGATATCCATTAAACGCTTGATGTTCAATTGAACTTCAGAGCGAAGATCACCTTCTACTTTATACTCTGCACCAATGATCTCACGAATCTTGGCAGCCTGATCATCCGTCCAGTCTTTTACTTTCAGGTCTCTGTCAACACCTGCTTTATCCAAAATCTTTGCTGAACTACTACGACCTATTCCATATACATAGGTCAACGCAACTTCACCTCTCTTGTTTTGAGGCAAATCGACACCAACTATTCTTATAGCCATATACTAAATTATTTTTTTTGCAAAAATAATAATATTATCCTTGACGTTGTTTATACTTAGGATTTTTCTTGTTAATAACATACAAACGGCCATTACGTCTAACGATCTTACACTCTGGCGTACGTTTCTTTAAGGATGCTCTTACTTTCATATCTTAATTTTATTTATATCTAAATACAATTCTTCCTTTCGATAAATCGTAAGGAGACATTTCGACTCTTACTTTATCACCCGGCAGGATTTTGATGTAATGCATCCTCATCTTACCGGAAATATGTGCAGTAATCTCATGTCCGTTTTCTAATTCAACACGAAACATTGCATTAGACAATGCTTCAACTATAACTCCATCTTGTTCTATTGCAGATTGCTTTGCCATATTAACTTCTTAAATTGCTTTATCTCCTAATACTTCTTCAATGAATTTGAATGATGACAATATATCAGCCTCACCGCTTCCAACTGCTATGGTATGTTCAAAATGAGCAGCATATTTGCAGTCCTTGGTTCTCACTGTCCAACCGTCACGTTCCATTACAATTTGCCGATTACCCAAGGTAATCATCGGTTCGATTGCAATGCACAATCCTTTTTTCAGCATAGTTCCATAACCACGTTTACCGTAATTAGGAACTTGAGGATCTTCGTGCATTTCCTTACCGATTCCATGACCGACAAACTCGCGCACTACACCATAAGAATTAGACTCACAATGTTGTTGTATAGCATATCCTATATCACCCAACCGCTTGCCTTGAACTGCATTCTGTATTCCTATATATAATGCCTCCTTAGTAACTTTCAGTAATTTGCGAACTTCTTCATCAACTTCTCCCACACAAAACGTATAAGCAGAGTCACCGCAAAAGCCGTTCATGTAAGTACCACAATCAACAGAAACAACATCCCCTTCTTTCAGTACCACATCATCACTCGGAATACCATGTACAACCTGTTCATTCACAGAAGTACAAATTGAAGCTGGAAACGGTTCACCATATTGATTGGGAAAACCTTTAAAAGTAGGGACAGCACCATTATCTCTAATGAACTCTTCCGCCACTTTATCCAACTCCTTTGTAGTAACTCCGGGCTTTATAACCTTAGCTATCTCAGCCAACGTTTTCCCCACAAGCAAATTACTCTTACGGAGCAGCTCTATTTCATCGTCAGTTTTAAGAAATATCATTCTTCAAATAAGATTAATACGCAGCTACTGTACCGCTACGGCCTTTAATACGTCCAGATTTCAGCAAACCATCATAATGTCTCATCAACAAATGACTTTCAACCTGCTGGAGAGTATCAAGAACCACACCTACAAGAATTAACAAAGATGTGCCGCCGAAGAACTGAGCAAACTCTGCTTTCACACCGAATATACCGGCAAATGCAGGCATAATAGCAACCAAAGCCAAAAAGAAAGAACCCGGCAAAGTGATACGTGACATAATCACATCAATGTACTCTGCGGTTTGCTTTCCCGGTTTGATACCTGGAATGAAACCATTGTTTCTCTTCATATCCTCAGCCATCTGAGTCGGGTTAATGGTAATTGCAGTATAGAAATACGTAAACAATATAATCAACACTGCAAAAATCAAATTATACCAAAAGCTTGTATGATCAGTTAATGCATGTATGAAACCGCTCGCATTATTTACATTTGAAAATCCAACGAGAGTAATAGGAATGAACATGATTGCCTGAGCAAAAATGATAGGCATCACGTTAGCTGCATTTACTTTCAAAGGGATGTACTGTCTTGCACCACCGTATTGTTTGTTACCAACAATTTTCTTTGCATATTGAACAGGAATCTTTCTTGTACCTTGTACCAAAAGAATGGCAAAAGCAATGACAAGCAACAAGACTACAAGTTCAATCAAGAACATAACCAAACCACCAGTCTTATCAGTCATACGAGAAATCAACTCCTGGAACAAAGACTGCGGCAAACGTGCAATAATACCCACCATGATAATCAAGGAGATACCATTACCAATTCCTTTGTCTGTAATTCTCTCACCAAGCCACAAAATAAACATACTTCCAGCCGCCAAAATAATGGTAGAAGTAAGCATAAACAGAGTCCAATCTAATGAAGCATTTAAGGAAGGACCAGCCTGCATTTTAAGATTGAGCAAATAAGAAGGAGCCTGAACCAACAGAATGATAATCGTCAAATAACGAGTATACTGATTCATTTTTCTTCTACCACTCTCACCTTCACGTTGCAATTTTTGGAAATAAGGTACCGCAATACCCAGCAACTGAATCACAATGGAAGCGGAGATATACGGCATGATACCTAATGCAAAGATAGATGCATTAGAGAATGCTCCTCCGGAAAACATGTTTAACAAGGCTAAAAGACCCTCGCTTGTTTGTTGATGCAATTGTGTCAACATTGCCGGATTAATACCCGGTAATACAACATACGAACCGAAACGGTAAATTGCCACAAACAATATGGTAATGAGGATCCGTTGTCTCAGATCCTCAATTTTCCATATATTCTTTAATGTTTCAATAGCTTTTCTCATCGAATTAGAGTTTTACTACTTGTCCACCAGCAGCTTCGATGGCAGCAACAGCAGTCTTAGAGAATGCATGTGCTTGTACATCCAACTTAGCAGTCAAAGTTCCGTTACCTAATACTTTTACCAACTGGCTTGAAGAGATGAAACCTGCAGCGATGAAGTCATTGATGCCTACAGTCTGCAAATTCTTAGCTTCTGCCAGTTTCTGAATTGTATCCAAGTTGATAGCTTTATACTCTACACGATTGATATTTTTAAAGCCAAACTTAGGAACACGACGTTGAAGAGGCATCTGACCACCTTCAAAACCGATTTTCTTAGAGTATCCAGATCTTGATTTAGCTCCTTTATGACCTCTGGTAGAAGTACCTCCCAAGCCAGAACCCGGACCACGTCCGATTCTCTTTCTTGTTTTAGTAGATCCTTCTGCAGGTTTTAAATTACTTAAGTTCATATTGTAATTCGTTTTATATTCAACAAATAATTACTTAACAATGGTAACCAAGTGTTTAACCTTATCCACCATTCCAAGAATTGAAGGAGTACATTCGTGTTCAACCACACGATTCAACTTATGAAGTCCCAGTGCATCGAGAGTTCTCTTCTGATCAGCAGGAGCACCAATTCTACTTTTAACTTGTTTAATCTTTATAGTCGACATATTCTTCCTCCTTATCCTCTAAATACTTTTTCCATACTAACTCCTCTGTTCTGAGCCACCATACGTGCATCGCGCATTTCGCTTAATGCCAGGATAGTAGCTTTTACCAAGTTGTGCGGGTTGGAAGAACCTTTTGACTTGGCCAAAACGTCCGTTACACCAACACTTTCAAGCACTGCACGCATTGCACCACCTGCCACAACACCAGTACCATGAGAAGCCGGCTTAATGAATACCTCAGCACCACCGAACTTAGCAGACTGCTCATGAGGAACCGTACCTTTCAATACAGGTACTTTAGTCAGATTCTTCTTTGCAGCTTCAACACCTTTGGCAATAGCGGCAGTTACTTCGCCGGCTTTGCCAAGGCCCCAACCGATGATACCTTCTTCATTTCCTACTACCACAATAGCAGAGAAACTAAAAGTTCTACCACCTTTGGTTACTTTGGTTACACGATTAATAGCAACCAATCTGTCTTTCAGTTCTATATCGTTTGTAATCTTAACTCTATTATTAAGTCCTGCCATAATGATTAAAATTTAAGTCCACCGTTACGAGCAGCATCAGCTACTTCTTTTACTCTCCCATGATACAAGTAACCATTACGGTCGAAAACAACAGTAGTTATACCTGCTTCCTGAGCTTTCTTAGCAATCAGTTCACCTACTTTGGCAGCTTGTTCTTTCTTAGGCATTTTTTCAGTCATACCCAAAGAAGAAGCGGCAGCCAGAGTCTTACCGGACAAATCGTCGATAATCTGAACATAGATTTGCTTATTGCTTCTAAACACACTCATACGCGGACATTCAGTTGTACCTGAAACCTTATTGCGTACTCTATATTTAATCTTAATACGTCTTTCTATTTTTGTTGTCATAATACTATCAATTTAAATGATTATTTAGCACCGGCTGATTTACCAGACTTTCTACGAATTTCTTCGCCAACAAACTTAATACCTTTACCTTTATACGGTTCAGGCTTACGGAAAGAACGTATTTTAGAGCAAACTTGACCAAGCAATTGTTTGTCACAAGATTCCAAAATGATAAGAGGATTCTTATTTCTTTCAGACTTAGTTTCTACTTTGATCTCAGCAGGTAACTGAATAAAGATACTGTGCGTATAGCCCAAGTTCAGTTCAATAATATTGCCTTGATTAGAAGCGCGGTAACCTACACCGACAAGTTCCAACTCTTTCTTATATCCTTCTGATACACCGACAACCATGTTGTGAACCAATGAACGGTACAGACCGTGGAATGCATGCTTCTGCTTCGGATTATCCAGCATTGCATTTTCATTCTCTGTCATAACGACATGGCCTTCTTCGATGGCAACATTGATAGCAGGATTTACGTATTGGCTCATTTCGCCTTTTGGTCCCTTTACGGTAACCATATCATCCTTCAGAGTAACTGTTACTCCAGCGGGAATACTAATGGGTAATTTTCCTATTCTTGACATTGCTAATTCCTCCTATTAATATACATAACACAAAACTTCACCACCGATCTTCAATTCAGCGGCTTCTTTGTTGGTCATTACACCTTTGGAAGTAGATATTATAGCAATACCCAAACCATTAATAACTCGCGGCATATCTTTATAACCGGTATATTGACGCAAACCCGGAGAAGAAATTCTTTCCAGTTTTTTGATAGCGTTCACTTTGTTAACCGGATCATACTTCAAGGCAACCTTAATAGTACCTTGAGGACCATCTTCTACAAACTTATAATTAAGGATGTAGCCTTTCTCAAAAAGAATCTTTGTGATTTCTTTTTTCAAATTTGAAGCGGGAACTTCAACAACTCTGTGCTTTGCTTGAATAGCGTTCCGCAACCTCGTCAAATAATCTGCTATTGGATCAGTCATATAAAAATAAATTAAATTAATCAGGACTACCCTGACAATATTTAAAAAACAAAAATTACCAGCTTGCTTTCTTTACACCTGGAATAAGACCGTTGGATGCCATCTCACGGAACTGAATTCTGGAGATACCGAACTGACGGATATATCCTTTAGGACGGCCAGTCAGTTTGCAACGGTTGTGCATACGAATCGGGTTAGAATTCTTCGGCAACTCCTGTAATTTCTGTGCAGCTTCAAAAGCTTCAGCAGGATCACCTGTTCTAACGATTTGCTTCAATGCAGCTCTTTTCTCGGCATATTTGGCTACTAATTTAGCACGCTTTACTTCACGTGCTTTCATTGATTCCTTTGCCATATTATCAATCTTTTTTAGCGTTCTTAAACGGTAAACCGAATTCTTTCAACAAGGCATAACCTTCTTCATCTGTTTGCGCAGAGGTTACAAAGGTAATATTCATTCCGAGAATTCTGGTAATACTATCGATATTAATTTCAGGGAAAATGATTTGTTCCTGAATACCAAGGGTATAGTTACCCTTACCATCGAACTTACTTTCAATGCCCTTGAAGTCGCGGATACGCGGCAGAGCTACACGAACTAATTTTTCAAGAAATTCGTACATTCTCTCACGACGCAAAGTTACCATAACACCAATCGGCATTTTCTTACGCAACTTAAAGTTAGCGATATCTTTACGAGAAATGGTTGCAACAGCTTTTTGGCCGGTGATAGCAGTCATTTCATTAATTGCCACTTCGATAATCTTCTTATCAGCAACGGCCATACCTAAACCCTGATTGATAACAATCTTCTTAAGTACGGGTACCTGCATTGAAGAAGAATACTGGAACTGTGATTTCAATGCAGGCGCAATACGCTCTGCATATTCTTTCTTAAGGCTAGCAGTATTACTCATTACTTAATCTCCTCTCCTGATTTTTTAGAATAACGCACTAAAGTGCCATCAGCACTCTCTTTTCTACCAACACGCGTTGCTTTACCAGTTTTTGGATCAACCGGGTTCAAGTTTGAAATGTGGATAGAAGCTTCTTGCTTCACGATACCACCTTGCGGGTTCTTTGCATTCGGTTTTGTGCTCTTAGACACCATGTTGATACCTTCAACGATTGCACGTTTTTTATCAACAAGAACCTTCAATACACGACCAGTCTTACCTTTGTCTTCACCAGAATTTACGTAAACTGTATCGCCTTTTTTAATATGTAATTTACTCATTACTTAAATCTTTTACAAAATTAAAGTACTTCAGGAGCGAGTGACACAACTTTCATGTTAGTAGCACGAAGTTCACGAGCTACCGGACCGAAAATACGACTACCTCTAATTTCACCTGCATTGTTCAGCAACACGCAAGCATTATCATCAAAACGTATATAAGAACCATCAGCACGACGGATTTCTTTCTTAGTACGTACGATCAAAGCTTTAGACACTGCACCTTTTTTAACATCACTTGAAGGGATAACGCTCTTTACAGAAACAACAATCACGTCCCCTACTGAAGCATAGCGACGGCCTGTACCGCCTAAAACGCGGATACAGAGAGCCTCTTTTGCTCCACTATTATCACATACTGTAAGTCTGGATTCTACTTGTATCATAATTACTTAGCTCTTTCAATTATTTCAACCAATCTCCATCTCTTAGTCTTGCTCAAAGGACGAGTTTCCATGATGTGTACAGTATCGCCGATATTGCACTCATTCTTTTCATCATGAGCATGGTACTTTTTCGTCTTACTAACGAACTTACCATATATGGGATGTTTTTCCTTAAACTTAGCTGCAACGGTGATGGTCTTATCCATCTTATTGCTCAGCACAATCCCAGTTCTTTCTTTTCTTAAATTTCTTGCTTCCATCAAGCTCATCATTTATTGTTAAGTTCTCTTTGGCGTAATTCAGTTTTCATACGCGCAATAGTCCTGCGTAATTGTTTGATCTGAGCAGGATTATCCAAAGGAGAAATAGAATGATTTAAAACCATTTGGCTATAATTAGCCACTTCTGCTTCTACTCTTTCTACCAAGTCACTGGTAGTCATTTCTTTAATTTCTGCAATTTTCATACTTCTTACGCATTTTGATTTTGGATATCATAATCACGTCTAACCACAAACTTAGTTGTGATAGGGAGCTTCTGTGCAGCTAAGCGCAAAGCTTCTTTTGCGATTTCATAAGATACTCCTTCAGCTTCGATAATAATTCTACCCGGTGTAACAGGAGCAACGAATCCTTCCGGCGCACCCTTACCTTTACCCATACGTACATCAGCAGGTTTTCTTGTAATAGGTTTATCCGGGAAAATACGAATCCAAATCTGTCCTTGACGTTGCATATATCTTGTCACTGCAATACGCGCAGCTTCAATCTGACGGCCTGTAATCCACTTCGTCTCCAAGGCCTTAATACCAAAAGAACCGAAAGCCAACTGGTTTCCTCTTTGGGCATTACCTTTTTGACGGCCTTTTTGTTGTCTTCTGAATTTTGTCTTTTTCGGTTGTAACATAATTCCTAAAAATCAAATTCGTTAGCGATTATTTTTCTTTCTTTTGAAGTTCTTTCCGCCATTGTTTCCGCTATTGCTTCCACGACCACTTTCTTTGCTTTGCGTAAAGTTCGGAGCCAACTCCTTCTTACCATAAACTTCACCTCTACAAATCCAAACTTTAATACCGAGAAGACCAACCTTCGTCAATGCTTCTGCATGACAGTAGTCAATGTCTGCTCTGAAAGTGTGCAACGGAGTTCTTCCTTCCTTATACATTTCAGAACGGGCCATTTCTGCGCCATTCAAACGTCCTGAAATCTGAATTTTGATACCTTCCGCACCCATACGCATAGTGTTAGCGATAGCCATTTTGATAGCGCGGCGGTAGGCAATTTTACCTTCTACCTGACGAGCGATGTTGTTAGCCACGATAACAGCGTCCAGCTCAGGTCTTTTAACTTCGAAGATATTGATCTGGATATCTTTATCAGTGACCTTCTTCAACTCTTCCTTCAACTTGTCAACTTCTTGGCCACCTTTACCGATAATGATACCCGGACGTGCTGTACAAACGGTAATAGTCACGAGTTTCAGTGTACGTTCGATTACAATTCTTGAAACGCTTGCTTTAGCAAGACGAGCGTTCAAATATTTACGAATCTTGCTATCTTCCAGCAAAGAGTCGCCGTAATTCTTTCCACCATACCAATTGGAATCCCATCCTCTGATAATTCCTAAACGGTTGCTTATTGGATTAACTTTTTGTCCCATTTACCTTAATTTTGATCTTCGTTATTACTTTTAGAACCAACGAACAACGTTACGTGGTTTGAACGTTTGCGGATTCTGTAACCTCTACCCTGCGGAGCCGGTCTCATTCTTTTGAGTGTAGCACCACCATCAACAAAAATCTTGGTTACGAACAGCTCGCCACTTTCAGCTTTACGTTCGTTTTTCTGCTCCCAGTTAGCAATTGCAGAGCGCAGCAATTTCTCCACTCTGGCTGCAGCCTCCTTTGAGGAGAACTTCAAAACGCCGAGTGCTCTGTTCACTTCCATCCCACGAATCATGTCAGCCACGAGACGCATTTTACGGGGGGAAGTAGGAACATTTTGCAATTTCGCAAAATACATGGTCTTAAGGGCTTCTTTTCTTTTTTCAGCCGATATTTTTTTTCTTGCTCCCATTATATTATTACTTTATTATTTCAGATAAATCCTGTTTTATTTTTTCTTGTTACCAGCGTGTCCTCTGAATGTACGAGTTGGAGCGAACTCGCCCAACTTGTGTCCTACCATATTTTCGGTAACATAAACAGGAATAAATTTATTTCCATTGTGAACTGCAACAGTATGGCCTACGAAATCAGGCGAAATCATTGAAGCTCTGGCCCAGGTCTTAACTACCACTTTCTTGCCCGATTCATTCATGGCAAGCACTTTTTTCTCAAGCTTTACGTTAATATACGGACCTTTTTTTAATGAACGACTCATAATTTACTCAATTAATCAGATTACTTCTTTCTTCTCTCAATAATATACTTAGACGATTGTTTCTTCGGAGCTCTTGTCTTAAGACCCTTAGCGTACAATCCCTTACGAGATCTCGGGTGTCCTCCTGAAGCACGTCCTTCACCACCACCCATCGGGTGATCAACCGGGTTCATAACAACACCACGGTTACGCGGACGACGTCCTAACCAACGAGAACGTCCAGCTTTACCTGAACTTTCCAATCCATGATCTGAGTTACCAACGCTACCCACAGTAGCCTTACATGTGCTGAGGATCTGACGAACCTCACCAGAAGGCAACTTAATAACGCAGTATTTACCTTCTCTTGAAGTCAACTGAGCGAAGTTACCAGCCGAGCGAACCAAAGCAGCGCCTTGACCCGGACGTAATTCGATGTTGTGAATTACAGTACCGACGGGAATATTCTGAAGCGGAAGAGCATTACCGATTTCCGGAGCAGCTGTTTCACCTGACATCAAAGTCGCGCCAACTTGCAATCCATTGGGAGCAATAATATATCTTTTTTCACCATCTGCATAAAACAACAGAGCGATACGTGCCGAACGGTTCGGATCGTATTCGATTGTTTTAACCACTGCAGGTACACCGTCTTTATTTCTCTTGAAATCAATGATACGGATAATCTTCTTACTGCCGCCACCGATGTAGCGCATGGTCATTTTACCAGTATTGTTACGACCACCAGTAGATTTCTTACCAAATACAAGAGACTTTTCTGGTACTCGTGCAGTAATCTCTTCGAAAGTACCAATAATTTTATGTCTTTGCCCCGGTGTTGTGGGCTTAAATTTACGTACTGCCATTTCTTTTAAATATTGCTATAAAAATCAATAGTATCTCCTTCTTTCAACGTAACAACCGCTTTTTTGTAAGCGTTTGTACGTCCGTTGATGATACCTGCGCGTGTATAACGGCTCTTGTTCTTGCCGGCATAACGGATTGTATTCACATCAACTACGGTAACGTTGTAAAGGGCTTCTACTTCGTTCTTAATTTCCAGTTTATTAGCTTCAGGACGCACGATAAAGCCGAAACGATTGTTCGCCTTATCAGTAATTGCTGTCATTTTTTCTGTCACTAACGGTTTAATAATAATTCCCATTATTTAAGCCTCCTTTTTACATTAAGATATTGTCGATAGCAGAAAGTGCGCTTTCAGCAAACACAACAACTCCAGCGTCCAATACTCTGTAAGTATTTAACCCTGAGACAGTCTGCACATTAGCGCCCTTCACGTTACGAGCCGACAAATATACGTTTTTATTTGCTTCCGGTAAAATTACAAGCAGCTTTTTGTCAGAAACTTTAAGATTTTTTGTCATAACAACAAAATCTTTAGTCTTAGGAGCTTCAAAGTTGAAGTCTTCCACTACAATGATGCCATTGTTCTGTGCCTTGTAAGACAAAGCCGACTTGCGTGCCAGAGCCTTTACTTTCTTATTCAGTTTGAAGAAGTAATCTCTCGGTTTCGGACCGAATACACGTCCACCACCAACGAGAACCGGTGAGTTCATGTCACCACGACGTGCACCACCGCCACCTTTCTGGCGACCGATTTTGCGGGTAGAACCGCTGATTTCGCTTCTTTCCTTTGACTTGTGTGTACCTTGACGCTGGTTAGCCATAAACTGCTTAACGTCCAGGTAGATAGCGTGGTCGTTGGGCTCAATTCCGAAGATAGACTCGTTTAACGTAATCTTTCTCCCAGTGTCTTCACCTTTAATGTTATATACGTTAACTTCCATTATTTCTCAATTATTACGATTGAACCTTTGCAACCAGGAACAGAACCCTTAATCAAAAGAAGATTGTGTTCCGCGATTACTTTTAATACTTGCAGATTTTGAACAGTTACCCTGTCTCCACCAAGCTGTCCGCCCATGCGCATTCCTTTGAATACTTTTGCAGGGTAAGAACAAGCACCGATAGAACCCGGCTTACGGGCGCGATTGTGCTGACCATGAGTAGTCTGACCCACACCGCCGAAACCATGACGTTTCACAACACCCTGGAAACCTTTACCCTTAGAAGTTCCGACAACGTCAACGAAGTCAGCGCCTTCAAACAATTCTACGGTAACAGTATCACCCAGATTCAATTCTGTCTCAAATTCCTTGAACTCAGCCAAGTGTTTCTTGGGAGTTACTCCAGCTTTCTTGAAGTGGCCCATCAGGGGCTTTGTAGTGTGTTTTTCCTTTTTGTCCTGGAAACCCAACTGAACAGCCTGATAGCCGTCCTTTTCTACAGTTTTCACTTGAGTAACAACACAAGGACCTGCTTCGATAACAGTGCATGGTACATTCTTACCCTCGGCACTGAAAACGGATGTCATTCCGATTTTTTTTCCTAATAATCCTGGCATTTCACTTAATTTTTAATACTTACACTTTGATTTCTACTTCCACACCACTCGGCAACTCCAACTTCATCAGAGCATCTACGGTCTTAGCTGTTGAGCTATAGATGTCGATCAGTCTCTTATAAGAAGAGAGTTCGAATTGTTCACGCGACTTCTTGTTAACGAAAGTCGAACGGTTTACGGTAAAGATACGCTTATGCGTAGGAAGAGGAATAGGACCGCTAACGATTGCGCCCGTTGTCTTCACCGTTCTTACAATTTTCTCAGCTGATTTGTCAACCAAGTTGTGGTCGTAAGATTTCAGTTTGATTCTAATTTTTTGACTCATTACTGTCTTAATTATTAATAGTGTTATTTATACAAGAAAGTTCCGTAGGTTAAGAGTCATTCGCTAACCTACGGACTTTTTCAGTTTATTATTTAGAGCAAGTCTGCACGACCTTTCACTTCTTCCAATACTGCCTTGGCGATAGAGTTGGAAACCTGTGCATGGTGAGAGTATACCATTGAAGAAGTTGCACGACCCGAAGTGATGGTACGCAACGCAGTTACGTAACCGAACATTTCTGCCAGCGGAACCATTGCTTTCACGATGCGGGCACCCGAACGGCTTGATTCCATACCTTCTACCTGGCCGCGGCGCTTGTTCAAGTCACCGATAACGTCACCCATGTTTTCTTCCGGAGTAACAACTTCCAGTTTCATGATAGGCTCCATCAATACCGGACCTGCCTTGGCGCAAGCATTCTTGTAGGCTTGGATGGCACAGATTTCGAATGACAGCTGGTCGGAGTCTACCGGGTGGAAAGAACCGTCGACCAAAGTCACCTTCAGTGAATCCAGCGGATAGCCTGCCAATACACCGTTCTTCATTGCAGTTGTGAAACCTTTCTGTACGGACGGGATGAATTCCTTAGGAATGTTACCACCCTTCACTTCGTCAACAAACTGCAAGCCGCCTTGAGTGAAATCCTCATCAACCGGGCCGATATTCACGATGATGTCCGCAAACTTACCACGACCACCCGACTGCTTCTTGTAAACTTCACGCAAGTTAACAGTCTTCGTGATAGCTTCCTTATAGTTAACCTGAGGCTTACCCTGATTACATTCAACCTTGAACTCACGTTTCAGACGGTCGATGATGATATCCAAGTGAAGCTCACCCATACCGGAGATAACCGTCTGGCCTGTCTGTTCGTCAGTCTTCACTGTGAACGTCGGGTCTTCTTCGGCCAACTTGGCCAAGCCATTAGACAGCTTATCCATATCCTTCTGAGTCTTAGGCTCAACGGCGATACCGATTACCGGTTCGGGGAAGTCCATAGATTCCAATACGATCGGTGCAGTCTCGTCGCACAGCGTATCACCGGTATGTATATCCTTGAAGCCTACACCAGCGCCGATATCACCGGCACCGATCACCTCAACAGGATTCTGCTTGTTTGAGTGCATCTGGAACAGACGTGAAACACGTTCCTTCTTACCGGAGCGAGAGTTGTAGATATAAGAACCGGCTTCGATCTTACCGGAGTAAACGCGGAAGAAAGTCAGACGGCCTACATACGGGTCGGTTGCGATCTTGAACGCCAAAGCAGAAGTCTTTTCATCTTCGCTCGGCTTACGATCCTCTTCGGCACCGGTTTCAGGATTTGTACCGATAACGTTCTCTGTATCCAGCGGAGAAGGCAGGAATGCGCAAACGTAGTCGAGCAATGTCTGCACACCTTTGTTCTTGAATGAAGAACCGCACAACATAGGAACGACAGCCATTTTTACGGTAGCGTTACGGAGGGCTCTCAACACTTCCTCTTCTGTGATAGTGGAAGGATCATCGAAATATTTCTCCATCAGGGCATCGTCAAACTCAGCTACTTTTTCGAGCATTTTATCTCTCCATTCGTTGGCTTCGTCCACCAGGTCGGCAGGAATTTCCTCCACTGTGTAGTCAGCGCCCATTGTTTCATCATGCCAGTAGATAGCTTTCATCTTGATAAGGTCCACCAGACCTTTGAAAGACTCTTCGGCACCGATAGGCACAACGATAGGACAAGGGTTTGCTCCCAAAACGTCCTTCATCTGGCGGACAACTTCGAAGAAGTCGGCGCCCGAACGGTCCATTTTATTAACGTATGCGATACGCGGAACGTTGTATTTGTCGGCCTGACGCCAAACGGTTTCGGATTGCGGCTCAACGCCACCTACTGCACAGTAAGCAGCAACGGCGCCGTCAAGAATACGCAAAGAACGTTCCACCTCAGCGGTAAAGTCAACGTGTCCCGGAGTATCAATCAAGTTGATCTTGTACGTATTACCGGCATATTTCCAACGGGTAGTGGTGGCTGCGGAGGTGATAGTGATACCACGTTCCTGCTCTTGCTCCATCCAGTCCATTGTAGCGGCACCGTCATGCACCTCACCGATTTTGTGGGTCAAACCCGTATAAAACAAAATACGTTCAGAGGTTGTGGTTTTTCCGGCATCGATGTGAGCCATGATACCGATATTGCGTGTCAAATGTAAATCATTCTTTGCCATTTTCTAATTCCTTTTACTTTAAGTTTTTTAATCTTCGATTGTCAGTCTCTTATAGTATATTAGAATCTGAAATGAGCAAATGCGCGGTTGGCTTCAGCCATTCTGTGCATATCTTCTTTACGTTTGTAAGCACCGCCTTGTTCGTTGAAAGCATCCATGATTTCAGCAGCCAGCTTATCAGCCATAGACTTACCGCCACGTTTGCGTGCAAAGATAATCAGATTCTTCATAGAGATAGACTCTTTACGGTCGGGACGGATTTCAGTAGGAACTTGGAAAGTGGCACCACCTACGCGGCGAGACTTCACTTCCACTTGAGGAGTTACGTTGTCCAATGCTTTTTTCCAGATTTCAAGAGCTGATTTCTCTTCGTTCTGCATTTTGTTCTTCACTGTTTCCAGAGCGGCGTAGAAGATTTCGTAAGAGGTATTCTTCTTTCCGTCGTACATCAGGTGGTTTACGAATTTGGAAACTTTCACATCATTAAAAACGGGATCCGGAAGGATAACGCGTTTTTTAGGTTTTGCTTTTCTCATTTGTCTGAAAGAATAATGTTTTTCGTTCTTGGTTGTTTACTTCTGTTTTCTTCAACTCTCCCACCGGAGAATTTACTCAACCTTTAGCATTTCCAACAAACTAAAACGTAAGTTATTACTTTTAATTTTTACTGCTTATCAGTTTCGGCCGCTTGATTATTTCTTCTTGGCGGGAGCAGCCTGTCCCGGTTTCGGACGCTTAGCACCGTATTTGGAACGTCTTTGGGTACGGTTGGCAACGCCTGCGGTATCCAAAGTACCACGAACGATGTGATAACGTACACCCGGAAGGTCTTTCACACGACCGCCGCGCACCAATACGATTGAGTGTTCCTGCAAGTTGTGACCTTCTCCCGGAATGTAAGAGTTCACCTCTTTACCGTTGGTCAAACGTACACGAGCTACTTTACGCATAGCTGAATTCGGTTTCTTCGGAGTGGTAGTGTACACTCTCACGCAAACGCCACGTCTTTGAGGACAAGAATCCAAGGCGGGAGACTTACTTTTCTCTACCAAAACCTCGCGTCCTTTTCTTACTAATTGCTGAATTGTAGGCATTTTAATTGTTTTTAGTTATATATTATTGTTTATATTAATTCAAAACTATACACTTTTGGGCTGCAAAGATACTAATAAGTTTTGAATAATCAATGCACTACAAGTTTTTTTTTGATTTTATGCTTCCCCCTTGATGTTGGGCAGCGGCGGGAGGGGCTGTTCGTCCGGCATGCGAATGGGGCCAAAAGCGCGTTCATATTTGCCTATATTCTCTTCGAGCGCGCGCAGCAGGCGTTTGGCATGTTCGGGCGCCAGCACGATGCGCGACTGCACTCCGGCTTTGGGCATCCCCGGCATCACCCGCACAAAATCCACGATAAACTCCGAGCTGGAGTGGGTGATAATGGCAAGATTGGCATACGTGCCTTGCGCTACTTCCTCTTTCAGTTCAATCTGCAATTGTCCGTTATTATTCTCCTGATTTTCCATAATTGTTTATACATCATTATTATTTATATAGATAGGGGCAAATATACTTCTTTTCATCGGGAACACACAACATACTCCGGTGTAAAAAAAGCCACTGCCCCCATAAAGCACAAAAAAAAGTTCCGCCCCTGCAAGCCGGCCGGCCTGCAAGGGCGAAATCTTTACACAGCCGCAGTGCCGTCCACCGCCAGCCGCCTGTCGCAATTCTCCCGCATGCAGCGGCAAGTCAACGCTTTCGCCAGCTCCGCTTTCAGCGAGAAGATTTCGGTGTGCATCTCCTTCACGCGTGCACTCAGCCCGAAGTAGTCCTGCAACACCTTCTCCAGCTGCCCGACGAGGAAGCCATACTGTTCCCTCACCAGCTCGCTGAACTCTTTCATCTTCTCCACTTTCTTCTTGCTCCGTTTGGAGAGGAACGGGAGGAACGCCAGCAGGCATTCCAGCATTTTTTCAATAATCGCTTTCATCTTTCACTCCTTTCTTTTTGTTCATAACCACAGATGCGCATCATCCCAACGGGTCCTGCTCCTCGCCGCCGCCCGGCACGCTGCCGCCTGCATCCTCCTCTTCTTTCTGCCCGTTCAGGTAGGTTTGCAGATCCACGAACTCCATTGCGTCTTCGGCGCGTGTAGAGGCCAAATCGGGGCGCACGCCGGTCGAAGGGCGGAAGTTGATGCGCACTGTCCGTATCTTCTTTGCCGTACAGTCCTTCTCCGTTTCCGAGCCCTCGGTACGCGCCGAGAGGCTGAACACCCCGAAATCGCGGATGTTCACCGAATGTCCGTTGTACAGGTTCTTGCGCATGCACTCCACGAAGTTGGCAATCACGCTGAGAATATCACCTTTGGAGAGCGAACTGTTCTCTTTCATCTGGTACGCAATCTTGTCGATGCCCACGCTCTGTCCCAAGGTAAGCAGTTGCGGATAATACTTCGCCGCTGCCGTTTGGTCCGCCACATTCTTACGCAATGCTTTTTTAAATACAATAGCCATACTCTTGTCTCCTTTTTACTTTTTTAAGTGAATATTGTCTTTGGTTTCTCCACCATCCCGGCTACCGGTTCTGCCGGATTGGTGAAACAAAGATAACACCGAGCGGAGGCAACACCGACCGCCGGGCGCCGCCGAACGTCGCCCATGTATCCGGATGTATTTATAAAGTCCTTAGATGCAAGAAGGGGCCATCCTCTTTCGGACAGCCCCAAGCACAACTGATTGTCACAGATTACCACATCTGCTGCTACGAGACGGATGCACAAGCATCCGACCGCACATCGTTTATTCCAACTGGTTATTTCATTTATTCATGCCAGGTGATAGTTCCACATTGAGCATTGTTAGATCCGGCACCAACTTTTGTATATCCTTTCATTCTTCCCAAAAATTTTTCTTTAGTATCTCCTTGCTTCAGAGTAATAGTTATATTGCCGCACTTTCCTCCTTTCCCGCTGCCAATCCCGGCTCCAAATTGGGTGCCGGTCGAAGTTATCATTGCATTTTTAATGGTAATGTCGCCGCACCACGCTCCTCCACGCGAGCCAATACCTGCCGGTTCATCTTCATTCGCTTGTGCTATAACCGTACAATCTTCAATATTAATATGCCAGCCACCGGTAGCGCTATATATCGTACCTATTCCACATCCTAAACGCCCACCTATTGCCGTCAATTTCCCGAAACCTACAATCTTAATGCTTCCACTTGTGCCACTATTTCCCAATTGAATACCCGAGGCACCAAAATCATTACTTTTCAAGGTGTTTTTATTTACTACCCTAACAGTAGGGTTACCATTTTGAATATGTAATGCTATCCCGGCAGACACATTTAAGCCATCAATATATATGGTTGGAGCGCCATTTGTAACAGTGATATTATTACCGGTAACCCCGGAACTTTGTGTAACATAATAAGATCTGTCATCTCCAATAGATAGAGGACCTGTTGATAAATCCCACAATTCTTTTCCTGCCTTATCTATAAAAGAAACAACATTAAAATCATATTGCTCCCCCGACAGCAAGCCACTGTCTGTATTAAACGTGGTCGCAAAATCTCTTCCATCTTTCCTACCCGCCACCTTCAGTTGCGTCTGTCCCGGCACAATGCAAGCCTTCCACTTCCGCGCATTCTCTCCATATGCCTTGATTGAGGAACTCCCCGTAACGGCACTTGTATTCAGTGATTGATTGAGAATGGTTACATCCGTTACATCTTCATTGAATGTAAAGATCACTTTTGCCATGCGGTGAGCGAACCGCAGCCTCAGTGCGCCATTGCTGATTGTTCCGTCGGCTACAAGGGCATCGCTCTTATAGTAATTATCGCTGATGCTTTGGTCGGCTTCCACAAAAGCGGTGGAATAGGCTCCGTTACTCTGGTAAGGATAATAGGCTTTCACTGTCGAAGCAGAGTGCTCCCCGCAATAGATTTTTTCGCCTACCGCCACCAATACCGAACCGCTTGCAGGGTATTTGTACTGCACGTTCTGATAGGCCGCACTGCCATCCACCGACACACCGATGTGGCAGCCGGGAGTGAATTTCGTATCGGTTTCTCCACCGTCGCCTGCTCCGGTAAACGTGCTTCTGGACACCACGATGTCTACGGGGATATCCCCGTCGTCCTTGCCGGTGTCGTCCGGCAGGAACGGCTGCCCGTCGCGCGAACAGGCGGCAAGCAGCAGGAGTGCGAAACAGAAACTGAAAAATCTAAAGATTGCGGTTTTCATACATGCGTCTTTTTTTATTGCAGGATTGCGTCAGAGTTGCTATCCTCCCCCGGTGCCCAAGGCGTAATATCGCTGCTGTCCACCACCAACTCCCGTTTCTTCACAGTGACAGTTACGGTATAGCAATTGCCTGCCGTCAGTTCTTTTTTCGACAGGATTCTGGCACTCAGATAGCTGTCGCTGCCCGATGCAATCGTCAGAAAGACATCCGCAGAAGCCGTTTGGGGAGGAACGATTGCCACGAAAGACTGTTGGGTATCAGTATTAGTAGTCTCCGTCTGGTTGGACAGGAGAAGGTCTACAACCTTGGCATCACCGGCAAGAGCCGCCACACCATTAGCCAGGCTGAACGTACCTTTGGCCTTCAGGCCTTTCAGCGTAGGCGCCATTGTGCCCAAGTCCTTCACAGAACTGCCGTCGGCCTTTAGCACAATAATAATTTTCGTCATGGAATGTGCAAACTGGAAATTCACATTGGGGCTGTTCTTGCTTCCGGCGGGTGCATTTCCTTCCCCATCCTTATCCGCAAACAGGAAGTCGAACTTCGCCTGTCCTGCAAGGCTCTGGTCGGTGGCTTCGAAAGCGATTGTCCCTTCTTTCTTTCCTCCTGCGCCGTCCGTAATATCGGCATCCGCCGTATACGGATAGTACGCCATGAAGTTCACCGTAACATCTGTCTGATTTTTGAAGCGGAAAGCGGTAGTCCCGCCGTCCCAAGTGCCTGCCGGGGTACGGGTGTATTTCAGGTTGACCGCATTGTTGCTCTGCTCCACACCGTCTATCATCACCCCCTGCATTTCATTATTCAGCGAGAAGATACCGATGGCATCGTCCTCCGCCCACTCTTCGTCCGCCATACGTGTCTGCACGCGTCCGTCCAGATTGGTGGTGAATACTGCCGCCACGCCGTTGGCGTTGTCTGTCGGCTCATTGTCGTTACTGCAAGCACCGAGCAACAGCCCCGCAGCCAAAACCATAAATACGTTCGCTTTCATTGTTATTCGCTATTTTAAAAATGTTATTATCCATCCGTCTGTCCGTTTCACACAGCATCCCCCTCCTCGCTTCCGGAGGGCACCCAGTCGGTGATGTCCGCATCGGGCAGCGCATCGTTCATCAGCTCCAGCGTGGCGTCCAGCGTCATGGGGTCTGTTCCCCGGTTGAAGTCGGAGAGCGCCCCGGTCATGTCACGCGCCAGCGTCTGCCGCTGTCCGTCGGTGGCAATGAGCACGATGATGAACTCCTGCCGCACATCCGCAGCCGTACCCAGCAAGTTGAGCTCCGCCGTCAGCACATCGCCTTCGCGCACAAAGACAGGACGCACCGTAGCAGGATCGCCCTGCAGCTTCAAAGCAGCGATGTCCAATGCAGGGGCAATGCCGGTTATGGAGGCTTCGGTTCCTGCCAGAATGCCGGGGTTGCCGCCCGCCAGCTTCATCTTCAGCGTCAGGCGGCGGGTGAGCTGCTTCATCGGAAGAGTCACCGCAAGGGTGTCGTCCGCCGCAATGCCTATGGTTGCGGCATTGCCATAGAGCACTCCGGGTTGCGGAAGCAGCGTGCCGTCCGGCAGGGATGCCACGCCCACCCGGTTGTCCGCACGCTCCATGCCTTCGGGCAGGTTGAATACGGAGAGCGTATAGCTGCCGGGAGCAAAGACCTGCGGACAGGGAAAATCGGCCGCGGGAACGCTCGTGTGGTAGTCCTGCACCTTCATGTAGTAGTTGCCGGCATAGCCGGTGTGCAGCAGCAAGGCGCCTTCGGCGGGATGCGGCGTGTTGCAGAAAGTGTCGTCGCGCTCGCAGGCGGCAAACGCCACCCACAGGGCAAGCCACCCAAGACATGATTTTGAAAATATAGGGTTCTTCATAAGTTCATCGGTTACTGTTCTTTGTTTTCAGAAATCGTACAGCAGGGAAACGCCCAGCTGATTGATGCCCCAATAATCTTTCACGAGTTTTCCGCTTTTGTTGCGGAGGACGTTGACCGTCCCGATGCGGGTGTATTCGTCGTATTCGGCACGAGTATAGCCTGCGGCGGCATGGAAGTCGAAAGCCCAATGACGGGTGAGGGGCAGGCGGTAACCGCCCGTAATGCCTCCGCCCTGATAGTCGCCGGCCTTGCCCGTAGCATCCAGTTTGTAGTGGAAACCGCCCCGGTGGTACATGGCTCCCAGAAAGCCGCGGCGGCGGGTGCCGAGATAACAGCGTGCTTCGGGGGAGACACGCCAGATTTTGTAGCGGCGTTGTTTCTCTTTCCAGCCCCAGTCGGCATAAGTGCCGTTCAGGAGAATGGCGATGCGGGCATCCGCCATGCGATATTCCAAGCCGAAATCGGCGGTGAGGGTGGCAAGGCGCAAGAGGTTGGTGCGGAGCGCAAAGGCCGACCCGAAGTCGTGCCGTCCGTCTTTGTCCGGCTGCGAGCCAAGCGGCGACGCAGACAAGGAGGCTGCCGGAACAATCGCCGTATCTGCAGCGCAATGAGTGGTATCTATGTCATGGGGCATATTCTCCGTTTCGGAAACCGCGTCTGCATCATCCGCCTGCTCCGAAGCCTGCGGTGCGGCGGGAAGCCTCAGACGCACTTCCACATAATCGCCTTCCTGCACATGGTTGACGGTGCGGAAGCATGCTTCGTGCAAACCGCCCCGCAGTATCATTTCGCTCTTCACGCGGTTGCTGCGCTCGCGGGCAGTCTTGCGGTCGGGGCAAAAACCCTCCACAAATACCGGAATGTTGCCCGAAAGGATGTCTTCCCGATGCATGCCTATCAAGACCATAAGGCGCTCCAACGCTTGCCCGTTCCCCTTGTAGGGTACGTAGAACATGCCTTTGCCCCGAACAAAACGAAAACAATACAGAGAATCGTCAGCAAGAGCGCCACTCGCCCTACTTTCTACAAAGCATGCCATAAACAGCAGTATTACAGCGAGTTGTTTCATGTGGTCTGTTTTTTAAACGTTCGTTTAAAGAACACCCTTTCAGCATTCTGTCACGCATGCTGTCACCGGTTATTTGAAAAAGATTTTTTCACACTTCATAGACTGTTTAATCAATTGGTAATAAGGATTATAATTCTGTTTCAATAAATTATAATTAAAATATTTTGAATAAAATTTGCGGTTCTATCTTCATGTTATTATCTTTGTGTTTTCAAACGAACGTTTAAAAAACACCCCACCCCATTTTTACCACTGCTCTTTCGACACCTCAAAGCAAGGGCATTGCTTCACCCATTCTTCGGGTTCAATCTCTCCGTTCCCGTTCAAGTCGGGGCTAAGGTCCCGATGTCCGCAGATGCGGCAGCCCGGATAGTCCAGCAGCAACGTGCGCACCAGCACGCGCAGCGAATGGCGCTGCCACCCGGTACGCGTATCGGCAGGCCTCCCTTTTTCGTCCAATCCGCCCTCATAGCAGATGCCGATGGAACGTGCGTTGCAGCCTCGTGCATGCGCCCCAATCCGCCCGACGGGGCGCATGGTTTTTATATCCCCGTTCTTGCGGATATAAAAGTGATAGCCGCATCCGTTGAATCCCCGGCGGCGGTGGGCCGCCTCAAGGTCGTGCTCCGTAAAACAACGGTCGGCACGCGTGGCCGAACAGTGAATCACAATCAAATCAATTTCTCTACAAGCCATAGTCTACTCTCTCCTGCTTTTTCTTAAGTTAAACATCTGTCATTTCCTCACCCTGCAAAGATAGGGCATGCCGCCCGCAAGGCAGACCGCCCCGCGTCGCCGAGAGCCTTATTTGTATTTATTCAGACTTTAATCACACAAAAAACTTGCATATCTCGCTAATAATCAGTATATTTACATAAACTTAAAAGCATACAAAAACATGAAAGAAGAAATGGAAAAAGACGAAAGATTCATCATCCGCACCTACGAGAAAGCAGAACTTGCACACCTCTACAACCCCAACATGCCCCTCGTCTCCGCCATGCGGAAGCTGCGTGCGTGGATACGGCGCAACCGCCAGCTCACCGACGCACTCACCGCAACCGGAGAGAACAAGCGCGACCACTCCTACACCCCCCGGCAAGTGTCACTCATCGTGGCGGTGCTGGGCGAACCCTGAAACAAGCCTCTTTTCGATAAAAAATCACCACATAAAACTGAAACAGTTCATGACACAGCAAGTGAAACAGTTTACACGCTATCTCCCAGCCCCTTACAGACAAAACTGGAACAGCAGGTGAAACACTTTGTGAAACCAATATAAAAGAAATAACCAAAATAGATACAGGTCCATTTTCTTGTTTTTTTTGATTCTCCCGAAAGCGCCGGATGCATAAAATCCCAACAAACCCGATTATCCCCGCAGGATACCGGAATTTCCCCTGAGGATGCAATCCGAATCCGCCCGCCGCATTTTTTTTCAAAAAAAAGAAAGAAGAGAACCCCGTCCGGCGGAGCCCTCTTCTTTCATTATCAAAATCAGTGATTGTATCAGCGTTATATATTACTCTTCCGCTTTTTCATCGACAGCATAGTCGAGCACCGTCTTCTTGTTGGCAAGCATGCGGTCGTACTCTTCTTTTGAACCGACAATAATCTTTTCATACTCGCGCTGGCCTGTACCGGCAGGAATCAGGTGACCGCAAATCACGTTCTCCTTCATACCTTCCAGACGGTCCACCTTGCCGTTGATGGCAGCTTCGTTGAGCACCTTCGTCGTCTCCTGGAAGGAAGCGGCCGACATGAAGCTCGAAGTCTGCAAAGCAGCGCGGGTGATACCCTGAAGAATCTGCGTAGAAGTGGCGGGAACCGCATCACGCACTGCAACGGGTTTCAAGTCGCGGCGCTTCAGCATGGAGTTCTCATCACGCAGCTTGCGGGCAGTGACAATCTGTCCCGGCTGCAGGTTCTGGGAGTCTCCTGCATCTACCACCACCTTCTTGCCCCAGATGCGGTCGTTCTCTTCCATGAACTCCAGCTTGTCCACTACCTGCTGCTCAAGGAAGCGCGTATCGCCCGGCTCGTCGATTTCAACCTTACGCATCATCTGGCGAACGATGATTTCAAAGTGCTTGTCGTTGATCTTCACACCCTGCAGGCGGTAAACGTCCTGCACCTCGTTCACGATATATTCCTGTACGGCCGTAGGACCTTTAATGGCAAGGATGTCGGCAGGCGTAGTGGCTCCGTCGGACAACGGAGTACCGGCACGCACGTAGTCGTTTTCCTGCACCAGTATCTGCTTGGACAACGGCACGAGGTATTTCTTCACTTCCCCGGTCTTGGAGGTAACGATGATTTCACGATTACCGCGTTTCACCTTACCCATTGTAACCTCGCCATCAATTTCGGAAACCACAGCAGGGTTGGACGGGTTACGCGCCTCGAACAGCTCGGTGACACGAGGCAAACCACCGGTGATATCACCCGCCTTACCAACGGCACGCGGAATCTTCACGATTACTTCGCCGGCTTTCACCTTCTGGCCGTCTTCCACTACCACGTGACCACCCACAGGGAGGTTGTATGTACGGATCAGCTCGCCGTCCTCGGTCATGATATGCGCAGTAGGCACCTTCGTCTTGTCCTTGGACTCGATGATGATGATTTCGCGCAAACCGGTGGATTCGTCGGATTCCACTTTATAGGTGACGTTCTCGATGACGCCTTCAAACTCAATCTTACCCGTAGCTTCGGTGATGATGACCGCGTTGAACGGGTCCCAACGGGCAATGAGCTTTCCTTTTTCCACCACTTCACCGTCGGCTGCATAGAGCGTGGAACCGTAAGGCACGTTGTGCGTGGAGAGTATGATGCCCGTATTGACATCCACGAAACGCACTTCCGCCAGACGGCCCACCACCACCTTCGCAGGTTCGCCCGCTTCGTCGATGATGTCTACCGTACGGAGTTCCTCAAATTCCAGACGGGAAGGATTCTTAGCCACGATGCTTGCGTTGGCAGCGATATTGGCTGCCGTACCACCGGCGTGGAACGTACGCAACGTCAACTGTGTACCCGGCTCACCGATGGACTGCGCGGCAATCACGCCCACAGCCTCACCCTTCTGAACCATACGGCTGGTGGCAAGGTTACGTCCGTAACATTTGGCACACACGCCCTTCTTGGATTCACAGGTCAATACGGAACGGATTTCAACACTCTCAATCGGAGAGTCCTCAATCTTCTGCGCAATGGCTTCGGTGATTTCCTCACCGCCCGCAACAAGCAGCTCGCCGGTTGTGGGATGAACAATATCATGTACGGATACACGTCCCAGGATACGTTCGTACAGCGTAGCGATGGTTTCATCGTTGTTCTTCAAAGCCGTACAAACTAGCCCGCGGAGTGTGCCGCAGTCTTCTTCATTGATAATCACATCGTGCGACACGTCCACCAGACGACGGGTGAGGTATCCGGCATCCGCCGTCTTCAAAGCGGTATCGGCAAGACCCTTACGGGCACCATGGGTGGAGATGAAGTACTCCAACACCGACAAACCTTCCTTAAAGTTGGAAAGAATCGGGTTCTCGATGATCTGACCGCCTTCGGCACCCGCCTTCTGAGGCTTCGCCATCAAACCACGCATACCTGAAAGCTGGCGGATCTGCTCCTTAGAACCACGAGCACCGGAATCCAACATCATATATACGGAGTTGAACCCTTGGTCGTCGCTCGAAATGGTCTTCATCAGGATGTTCGACAACTCGGAGTTTACGTGTGTCCAGATGTCGATCACCTGGTTGTAACGCTCGTTGTTGGTGATGAAACCCATGTTATAGTTGTTGATTACCTGCTCCACCTCTTCGTAACCTCTCTGCACCAGCGCTTCCTTCTCCTCAGGGATGATGATGTCGCCCAAGTTGAACGAAAGACCGCCCTTGAAGGCCATCTGGTAACCGAGGTTCTTGATTCCGTCAAGGAATTCGGCTGCTTCTGCCACACCACAAACCTTGATTACGTGGCTGATGATGTCGCGAAGTGATTTCTTGGAGATAATCGTATTGATGTAACCTGCTTTGGCAGGAACAATTTCGTTTACAATGACACGTCCCACCGAAGTGTCGTGCATCATCTTGTCCACCACGTTGCCGTTTTCGTCAACGTCCTTCACGATGACGCTGATAGGCGCGTGAATGTCGCACTTGCCTTCGTTGTAGGCAATAAGCGCCTCTTCGGGACCGTAGAAAGTAAGACCTTCGCCTTTGGCTCCCTTGCGCAGCTTGGTGATGTAGTACAAACCGAGTACCATGTCCTGTGCAGGCACCGTAATAGGCGCACCGTTGGCAGGGTTCAAGATGTTATGCGACTGGAGCATCAGCATCTGTGCCTCCAGAATGGCTTCATTGCTCAAAGGCAAGTGAACGGCCATCTGGTCACCGTCGAAGTCGGCGTTGAATGCCGTACATGCCAACGGGTGGAGCTGGATTGCCTTGCCTTCGATCATCTTCGGCTGGAACGCCTGGATACCCAGACGGTGAAGCGTCGGGGCGCGGTTCAGCAACACCGGATGTCCCTTCATTACGTGTTCCAGAATGTCCCAGATGACAGGTTCCTTACGGTCCACAATCTTCTTGGCACTCTTCACCGTCTTCACGATGCCGCGCTCGATGAGCTTACGGATGATGAACGGCTTGTAGAGCTCGGCTGCCATGAGTTTAGGAATACCGCACTCGCCCATCTTCAACTCCGGACCCACAACGATTACGGAACGTGCGGAATAGTCGACACGCTTACCCAGCAAATTCTGACGGAAACGTCCCTGCTTACCTTTCAGACTGTCCGAAAGTGACTTCAAAGGACGGTTGGCGTCAGTCTTCACTGCGCTCGACTTACGGGAGTTGTCGAACAATGAGTCGACAGATTCCTGCAACATACGCTTCTCATTACGCAGAATCACTTCGGGAGCCTTGATCTCAATCAGTCTCTTCAAGCGGTTGTTACGGATGATGACGCGACGGTAGAGGTCGTTCAGGTCGGAAGTGGCGAAACGGCCGCCGTCCAACGGAACCAACGGACGAAGCTCAGGCGGGATAACCGGCACAATGCGCACAATCATCCATTCGGGCTTGTTGCGTCCGCGTGACGCGCGGAAAGACTCAACAACCTGAAGACGCTTCAATGCCTCCGTCTTGCGCTGCTGTGAAGCATCGCTGCCTGCACGATTACGCAGTTCGTAAGACAATGAGTCGAGGTCGATGCGCGACAGCAGGTCATAAATGGCCTCCGCCCCCATCTTGGCAACGAACTTATTGGGGTCTGAATCTTCGAGGTACTGGTTGTCGCTTGGCAACTTTTCCAACAGATCCAGGTATTCTCCTTCTTCGAGCAGGTCGAACTGTGCTACCTCGCCTTCCAATATACCCGGCTGGATAACTACATAACGCTCGTAATAGATAATGGCATCGAGTTTCTTGGTGGGCAGGCCCAGCAAATAACCGATCTTATTGGGAAGCGAACGGAAATACCAGATGTGAGCCACCGGCACAACCAACTGGATGTGTCCCATACGCTCACGACGTACTTTCTTTTCTGTCACTTCCACACCACAACGGTCGCAGACAATGCCTTTGTAACGGATACGCTTGTACTTGCCGCAATGACATTCGTAGTCCTTGATAGGACCGAAAATGCGTTCGCAGAACAAACCGTCACGCTCCGGCTTATACGTACGATAGTTGATGGTTTCAGGCTTTAAAACTTCACCACTCGAATTCTCAAGGATTTCTTCGGGAGAAGCCAAACCGATAGAGATTTTCGAGAAATTACTCTTTATCTTGTTATCTTTTCTAAAAGCCATACTTTTATATATAATTGATAATTGAGAATTAAAAATTGAAAAATAAATGTTGATAAGTCGGGAACCGGAAACCGGGAAGCATCCGCTTCCCAATCCCCAATCCTCAAAATTTCAATTTATTCTAAGTTGATGCTTAAGCCCAAACCTCTCAACTCGTGCAGCAATACGTTCAGTGATTCGGGGATACCCGGAGCCGGCATCGGCTCGCCCTTAACGATTGCTTCGTAAGCCTTGGAGCGCCCTACGACATCATCAGACTTGATAGTCAGGATTTCCTGCAGAATGTGCGCCGCACCGAATGCCTCGAGCGCCCAAACCTCCATTTCTCCGAAACGCTGGCCACCGAACTGTGCCTTACCACCCAACGGCTGTTGCGTAATAAGTGAGTACGGACCGATGGAACGTGCGTGCATCTTGTCCTCAACCATGTGGCCGAGTTTCAACATGTAGGTCACACCCACCGTAGCCTGCTGCTCGAATGCCTCACCCGTACCACCGTCGTACAAAGTGGTCTTGCCGTAACGGGGAAGCCCTGCTTTGTCGGTCCACTCGTTCAGGTCGTCCAACGTGGCACCGTCGAAGATAGGAGTAGCAAACTTCACTCCCAGATTCTTACCGGCACGTCCCAAAACAGCCTCGAATATCTGACCGATGTTCATACGTGAAGGCACACCCAACGGGTTCAACACGATATCCACCGGAGTACCGTCTGCCAAGAACGGCATATCTTCCTGACGCACCACGCGGGAAACGATACCCTTGTTACCATGACGTCCGGCCATCTTGTCACCGACACCGATCTTACGCTTCTTGGCAATGTAGACCTTAGCCATCTGGATGATGCCCGCAGGCAGCTCGTCACCGATAGTGATAGCGAATTTCTTACGCTTCAACTCTGCATCGAGCTCTTTATATTTCTTGATGAAGTTCATCACCAATGCACGTATCAGTCCGTTGGTGTGCTCGTCTTTTGTCCAGTTGCTCAACTGAATGGCAGTAAAGTCCATGTCGCTGAAATCGGAAGCGGAGAACTTGGCGCCCTTGCTGATCACTTCGGCTCCCATGTAGTCCTTCACGCCCTCCGACGTGTAACGTTCGGTGAGCTTCAGGAGCTTGTTCACCAATATCTTCTTCAGGTCTGCCACCTTGCCGTCGAACTCGTCGTCAATCTTCGGCAGCAACGCTTTGTCCGCCAATTTGGAACTACGGGTCTTGATGACGCGGGAGAACAGACGCTTGCCGATAATCACACCCTTCAAAGAAGGAGAAGCCTTCAAGGAAGCATCCTTCACATCGCCTGCCTTGTCACCGAAGATAGCACGAAGCAACTTCTCTTCCGGAGAAGGATCGGACTCTCCCTTCGGAGTGATCTTACCAATCAGGATGTCACCCGGCTCGATACGTGCACCCACGCGGACAATACCGTTCTCGTCGAGGTCTTTGGTGGCTTCTTCGCTCACGTTAGGAATGTCGGAAGTCAACTCTTCCATACCACGCTTCGTCTCACGAACTTCCAAAGAGTACTCTTCGACGTGTACGGAAGTCAGAAGGTCTTCGCGCACCACGCGTTCGTTCAACACGATGGCATCCTCATAGTTGTATCCCTTCCAAGGCATGTATGCCACCAACAGGTTCTTACCCAAAGCAAGCTCGCCCTGCTCGGTTGAGTAACCCTCGGTAAGGATCTGCCCCTTCGTCACACGCTGACCTTTCTCGCAAATAGGACGGAGGTCGATTGTCATGTTCTGATTGGTGCGACGCCATTTGGGGATAGTATATTCTTTCAGTGCAGATTCGAAACTTACGAACTCTTCCTCTTCCGTACGGTCGTACAGAATACGGATCGTGGTAGCATCCACGAAGTCAACCACACCTTCACCCTCGGCAGTAATCTGCGTGCGTGAATCGCGTGCGAGCTGACGCTCGATACCTGTACCTACAATCGGAGCTTCACTCTTCAACAAAGGAACTGCCTGACGCATCATGTTAGATCCCATCAATGCGCGGTTGGCATCGTCATGCTCCAAGAACGGAATCAAAGATGCCGCAATAGAAGCAATCTGCTGGGGAGATACGTCCATCAATTCGACTTCATCAGGAGCAACAACCGGATAGTCGGCATCCTGACGGGATTTTACCCTGTCGCGAACGAAAGTTCCGTCATCGTTCAGCGGTGCATTACCCTGAGCGATAATCTTTTCTTCTTCTTCCTCGGCTGTGAGGTAAACCAGACCTTCGTCCGAAAGGTCTACCTTTCCGTTGGCCACCTTGCGGTAGGGCGTCTCGATGAAACCAAGCTGGTTGATCTTGGCAAACACGCAAAGTGAAGAAATCAAACCGATGTTAGGACCTTCAGGAGTCTCGATCGGACAAAGACGACCGTAGTGGGTGTAGTGCACGTCACGCACCTCGAAACCGGCACGCTCACGCGACAAACCACCGGGACCCAGCGCAGACATACGGCGCTTGTGGGTAATCTCGGCAAGCGGGTTGGTCTGGTCCATGAACTGGGACAGGGCGTTCGTTCCGAAGAACGAGTTGATAACGGAAGATATTGTCTTGGCGTTGATCAGGTCGATCGGAGTGAATACCTCATTGTCACGAACGTTCATGCGCTCGCGGATGGTACGTGACATACGTGCCAGACCGATAGCGAACTGGTTGGACAACTGCTCGCCTACCGTACGTACGCGACGGTTGCTCAAGTGGTCAATATCATCGACATCCGCCTTCGAGTTAATCAACTCGATCAGATATTTGATAATCTCAATAATGTCTTCCTTCGTGAGGACGCGAACGTCCATGTCGGTCGTCAGGTTCAACTTCTTGTTGATACGATAACGGCCTACATCACCCAAGTCATATCTCTTTTCTGAGAAGAACAGGTTGTTGATAACCTCGCGTGCACTGGCATCATCGGCAGGATCTGCATTACGCAACTGGCGGTAGATGTAAAGCACTGCTTCCTTCTCCGAGTTACTCGGGTCTTTCTGAAGGGTGTTATATATGATAGAGTAGTCAGACTGGTTCGGCTCTTCCTTGTGTACGAGGATATTCTGAACACCTGACTCTAATATAATGTCAACATGCTCCGGCTCGATTATTGTCTCGCGGTCGATAACGACTTCGTTACGCTCGATGGAAACAACTTCACCGGTATCTTCGTCTACAAAATCCTCAATCCATGTTTTCAATACACGCGCCGCCAACTTACGACCTACAATCTTCTTGAGATTCGTCTTGTTCACCTTCACATCCTCTGCCAAGTTGAAGATTTCAAGAATGTCCTTGTCATTCTCAAAACCGATGGCTCTCAGCAATGTGGTTACCGGCAACTTCTTCTTACGGTCGATGTAGGCATACATGACATTGTTGATGTCGGTAGCAAACTCAATCCAAGAACCCTTGAAAGGGATGATACGGGCTGAGTACAACTTAGTACCGTTGGCATGTACGCTCTGACCGAAGAACACACCCGGCGAACGGTGAAGCTGTGACACAACAACACGCTCCGCACCGTTGATGACGAACGTAGCTTTGTCCGTCATATAAGGGATAGGGCCCAGGAACACATCCTGAATAACCGTATCAAAATCTTCGTGGTCGGGATCGGTACAGTATAATTTTAATTTTGCCTTTAAGGGTACACTATAAGTAAGCCCTCGCTCTATACATTCGTCTATGGTATAACGCGGCGGATCAATATAGTAGTCCAAAAACTCAAGAACAAAATTATTTCTTGTATCGGCAATGGGGAAGTTTTCAGCAAATACTTTATACAGTCCCTCGTTCTTACGTTTCTCGGGTGGGGTGTCCAGTTGTAAAAAGTCTTTGAATGACTTCAATTGTACTTCCAGGAAATCCGGGTATTCCAGCGGATTCTTAGTCGAAGCAAAATTAACTCTTTGATTTACAGTAGTTGAAGACATCTGTTAATGGATTTGTAGAACTTAATTTTAAATATATACACAA
This sequence comes from Bacteroides eggerthii, assembly GCF_025146565.1. Lineage (NCBI taxonomy): Bacteria > Pseudomonadati > Bacteroidota > Bacteroidia > Bacteroidales > Bacteroidaceae > Bacteroides > Bacteroides eggerthii. The sequence continues at coordinate 280,174 of NZ_CP102258.1, forward strand.
AAAGGTAAAGAACCCTTTTCGCGAAGGGTTCCTTACCGAATTACCTGATTTACAGGCTAATGTTATTTAAGTTCAACTTCAGCTCCAGCTTCTTCCAATGTTTTCTTCAATGATTCTGCTTCGTCTTTAGCCAAACCTTCTTTTACTACGCTAGGAGCACCGTCTACCATGTCTTTAGCTTCCTTCAAACCAAGACCGCAAGCTTCCTTAACGGCTTTAACTACTTGAAGTTTAGCTGAGCCAGCGCTCTTCAATACTACATCGAAAGAAGTCTTTTCTTCAGCGGCAGCAGCACCACCAGCTGCAGGGCCAGCAGCAACAGCAACAGCTGCAGCAGCAGGTTCAATACCGTATTCTTCTTTCAGGATAGTTGCAAGTTCATTAACTTCTTTTACTGTCAAGTTAACTAATTGTTCTGCAAAAGCTTTCAAATCTGCCATTTTTGTATGATTTTAATTGTTTAAATACTAAAATAAATTGATGTTTTTTTGTTTCCGAAGTTACGCTTCGGGACGTTCACCGAGAGTCTTGAGAACTCCGTGAATGGTGTTACCACCTGATTGCAGAGCAGAAATAACATTCTTGGCCGGTGATTGCAGCAAGGCAACGATCTCAGCAATAACTTCATTCTTACTCTTGATACTTACGAGAGCATCCAACTGGTCAGCACCAACATAGAAGCTTTCTTCTGCATATGCAGCCTTCAATCCGGGAATACCGTTCTTAGCCTTATCTTTCAGCAATTTTGCAGGTGCGTTGGCTGTGTTGCAAAACATTACAGCGGTTGTACCCTTCATGCATCCGTAAAGCGGAGAATAATCCTCTTCCAGGCTTTCCAATGCCTTGTGAAGCAATGTGTTCTTAACTACCATCAATTTGATGTCAGCCTTGAAGCATAATGCTCTCAACGCGCTTGTGTCAGCAGCGTTCATAGCAGTGGTATCTACCAAGTAGAAGTGACCGTATTCCTTAACTGTAGCAGCAATCTGCTCAATAATCGTACTTTTATCTTCCTTTCTCATTATTACTCCGTTTTATTAGATTTCTTCTACAGATTTCGGGTCAATCTTGATACCCGCACTCATCGTGCTAGAAAGATAAATACTCTTGATATATGTACCCTTGGCTGCGGTCGGTTTCAATTTATTCAAAGTAGAGATGAATTCTTTCGCATTGTCGCGAATTTGATCAGCACTAAATGAAACTTTACCGATTGAAGTATGAACAATACCACTCTTGTCAACCTTGAAGTCGATCTTACCTTGTTTTACTTCTTTTACAGCTTTAGCAACATCCATAGTTACAGTGCCACTCTTCGGGTTCGGCATCAATCCACGAGGACCGAGTACACGACCGAGTGCACCAATCTTACCCATGATAGACGGCATAGTGATGATTACATCAATATCAGTCCATCCACCTTTGATCTTTTCAATATATTCGTCAAGACCAACATAGTCAGCTCCGGCTTCTTTTGCAGCAGCTTCAGCATCCGGTGTACAAAGCACCAAAACGCGTGTAACTTTACCAGTGCCATGAGGAAGTGATACAACACCTCTCACCATCTGGTTAGCCTTACGCGGGTCAACGCCCAAACGTACGTCGATATCCAGAGAAGCGTCAAACTTAGTAAAAGAGATTTCCTTTACCAACTGAGCAGCTTCCTTGAGAGAGTATGCTTTCCCTGCTTCAATTTTTTCTGCAGCCAACTTTTGATTTTTTGTCAGTTTACTCATTCTAATTGAAGTTTATTAGTTATTAACCGGGAACTCCCCTTTTACAGCGATACCCATACTACGAGCTGTACCGGCAACCATCTTCATGGCAGCCTCGACAGTGAAACAGTTTAAGTCAACCATCTTGTCCTGAGCAATCGTACGAACCTGTTCCCAAGTAATCTCGGCAACTTTCTTACGGTTAGGCTCAGCAGAACCACTCTTTACCTTAGCCACTTCAAGCAATTGAATAGCAACGGGAGGAGTCTTGATTACAAAATCGAAAGACTTATCTGCGTAGTAAGTGATAATCACAGGAAGAATCTTTCCTGCTTTGTCTTGGGTTCTGGCGTTGAATTGCTTGCAAAACTCCATGATGTTGATTCCCTTAGAACCCAGAGCAGGTCCAACGGGAGGTGATGGATTTGCCGCGCCTCCTTTAATCTGTAATTTGATTAGTCCAGCAACTTCTTTAGCCATTTTTTAATTGATTTATATATAAACATTAATAAAGAACATTACAGCGTAACACCTGTACTATTCTTTTTCTACTTGCATAAAGCCCAATTCGAGCGGAGTTTTCCGACCGAATATCTTTACCATGACCTTCAGCTTCTTCTTCTCGGTGTTCACTTCTTCAATGATTCCACTGAATCCACTGAACGGACCGTAATTCACCTTTACAGTCTCGCCGACTACATACGGGATATTCAGCTCTTCGCCGGCATCCTGCAATTCATCGACTGTACCAAGTATACGATTCACTTCCGACTGTCTCAGAGGAACGGGTTTTTCCGATCCACCCAAGAACCCTATCACATTAGGAGTATTTCTCAGATGGTGAGCAACCTCACCTACCAAAGCAGCCTCCACCAAAACGTAACCAGGGAGATAACTTCTCTCTTTCACAATTTTCTTACCATTGCGAACCTGATATACCTTTTCGGTAGGAATCAATACCTGAGACACATAATCACCAAGGTCGCTGTTTTTAATGTCAGCTTCAAGGTATTCCTTTACCTTAGCTTCTTTTCCGCTAATAGCACGCAGAACGTACCATTTCTTTTCAATCTCAGACATTTCTCCTTCTTTTTAATGTGGATAAACAAATTCCATTAAATGTTGGAAACAGAAGTCCATCGCAAACACTACCAATGCAATAAGCAGGGAAGCATATAAAACAACTACTGCACTGTTAGTAAGTTCAGAATACGTAGGCCACGACACTTTATGAACAAGTTCGTCGTAAGTTTCTTTAAAATAAGCTACTATCTTCTTCATTTCAATAATATTAGCACGGGAGGAGAGGCTCGAACTCCCGACACCCGGTTTTGGAGACCGGTGCTCTACCAACTGAGCTACTCCCGTTTGAACATAATCAGTTCCCGGTGTCTTGACCGGGAACTGATTAAGATATTTGGTTATTAGTCGATGATTTCAGTAATCTGACCAGAACCTACTGTACGGCCACCTTCACGAATAGCGAAACGCAAACCTACGTTCAATGCTACCGGGTAGATCAATTCTACAGTGATTTCTACGTTATCACCAGGCATTACCATTTCAGTTCCTTCCGGAAGAGTGATTTCACCTGTACAGTCCATAGTACGCAGATAGAACTGAGGACGGTATTTGTTGTGGAACGGAGTGTGACGACCACCTTCTTCTTTCTTCAAAACGTAGATAGATGCTTTGAATTTAGAGTGAGGTTTAATCTGACCCGGCTTACAAAGAACCATACCACGTTTGATTTCGTTCTTATCGATACCGCGGAGCAACAAACCTACGTTGTCACCAGCTTCACCCTGATCCAACAGCTTACGGAACATTTCAACACCAGTTACAACTGATTTCTTATCTTCACCCAAACCGAGGATTTCAACTTCGTCACCTACATGGATAACACCAGCTTCGATACGACCAGTAGCTACAGTACCACGACCAGTGATTGAGAATACGTCTTCAACCGGCATCAAGAACGGTTTATCAACGTCACGCGGAGGCAATGGAATCCAGTTGTCGCAAGCGTCCATCAATTCCATAACTTTTTCTTCCCACTTTTCAACACCGTTCAATGCGCCAAGAGCAGAACCCTGGATGAAAGGAGTGTTGTCGCCATCGAATTCGTAAGCTGAAAGCAGTTCACGCATTTCCATTTCAACAAGTTCCAACATTTCGGCATCGTCTACCATATCGCACTTGTTCATGAATACAACCAAACGAGGAACGTTTACCTGGCGAGCCAACAGGATGTGTTCGCGAGTCTGAGGCATCGGACCATCAGTTGCAGCAACTACGATGATAGCACCGTCCATCTGAGCAGCACCAGTTACCATGTTCTTTACGTAGTCGGCGTGACCCGGACAGTCTACGTGAGCATAGTGACGGTTGGCAGTTTCATACTCAACGTGTGAAGTATTGATAGTAATACCTCTTTCCTTTTCTTCAGGAGCGTTGTCGATCTGATCGAATGATTTTACTTCAGAAAAACCTTTTTTGCCTAACACTGTAGTGATAGCAGCAGTCAACGTGGTTTTACCGTGGTCTACGTGACCAATTGTACCAATGTTTACGTGCGGTTTGGTACGTTCGAATTTCTCTTTAGCCATAGCTTTACTTGTTATTTATTTGATTAATAATCAGCTTTTACATCTTTATGAGCTGTTACCGGGACTTGAACCCGGGACCTCTTCCTTACCAAGGAAGTGCTCTACCGCTGAGCTATAACAGCAGGGAAACCGGAGTTGTGGGCAAAGATGGATTCGAACCACCGAAGGCGTAAGCCAGCAGATTTACAGTCTGCCCCATTTGGCCACTCTGGTATTTGCCCCAATTATATAGAACTCTTTTTTCCCTTTAACTGAATTTCCGCAGGCATTGCTGCCTTTTGACGATAATCCACTTTCTTTTGAGCCTCTTGTCGGATTCGAACCAACGACCCCGAGATTACAAATCACGTGCTCTGGCCAACTGAGCTAAAGAGGCAGGCTTAAAAAATGCAACCGTAACGTTCCAGTGCGAGCGAAACGGCTGCAAATTTAGACATTTATTTTTTACCCGCAAAATTTTAAGCGGAATTTTATTTGCTCCGTTGTTTTTCCTTGTATTTAACCAGTTGTTTGCCCAAAGCTTCCAGACAAAGATCCACTGCTTCTTCAAACGTATCACAAACCTTATTTGCATAAAGCTCGCCATTGGGAACCAATACTTTCACCCCGGCTTCTTTATTTTCGGCTGTTTCTGGTTTAACTACCTTTAATGACACCTCTACTTTCTCTATATCGTCGTAAAATTTCTCCAACTTGGCAGCTTTCTTCTGGATAAAAGCCTGCAACTGCTCTGACGCATCAAAGTGAATTGATTGAATTCTAACTATCATACTTACCTCCTTTTCTTTAGGCCCGAGGATGAGCCTGATTATACACTTTTTTAAGTTCTTCAAAAGTAGTATGCGTATAAACTTCCGTAGTCGCCAAACTTTCGTGACCGAGCAACTCTTTTATCGAGCCCAAATCAGCGCCGTTATTCAGCATAGCCGTTGCAAAGGTATGCCTCAATACATGGGGACTTCTTTTTTTTACAGTTACTACCTTTGACAGGTTTCGCTTCACAATATATGCTACGATACTGCGGTTGAGCCTCTCTCCGGTCTTCCGGATGAAAAAAGCATCCGAACGAACCGGCAATGCCTGATTCCGCACATTGACATATTCTTGCATAGAACACCTTAACTCCTCATCAAAGGGCAGCAGACGCTGTTTGTTTCGTTTTCCCGTCACCTTAATGAGGGAAGCGGAAAAATCTATGTCCTTGTCATCCAACCCGATCAATTCCGAAAGCCGCATGCCGGTGGCATAAAACATTTCGATAATCAAACGGTCGCGACACCCTTCAAATCCTTCTCCAAAGTCTACATCGTCCAGCAGTCTATTCACATCACCTTCTCTCAAAAAAACAGGAAGCGGCTTCTTTTTCTTCGGGCCCGTTATTTTCTGTAACGGATCCGCCGCAACCATTCCTTTTCGCAAAAGATATTTATAATACGACCGGACAGAACTCAACTTTCGATTTACCGTATTTGGCGCGCAACCCCTATCCATCAAGGAAGTAATCCATTCACGAATAAGTCCCGCATCCACATCCGACGGAGTCAGATCTCCCAACAGCTCCTCACCGAACTTCTGCAGCTCAAGAATATCTGCCTGATAGTACCTTACGGTACCTTTGGAATAATTCCTCTCATACAGAAGATAGTCAAGAAAAGAATCTGTCAACAACATATCGTTACATCTAAATCATGCAACGAATGTATGAAAAAGAATCCAATAATTCAAAGGAAATTACGAATTATTAATCTTCTACTTGTTGAAGTTGCTGAACGTAAACTGCACGCTCTTTCTTAAGTCTTTTAGTCACAGACGGTTTATCAAACTGCTGTCTGCTTCTCAACTCTTTAACGATACCAGTCTTTTCAAATTTTCTTTTAAATTTCTTCAGCGCTTTTTCAATGTTTTCGCCTTCTTTTACAGGTACTACAATCATTTTTTTGTTTTTAAAATTTAATGGTTTATAAAATCTCACGATCAAATTGAGCGGCAAAATTACACATACTTTCTTTATCCACAAAACTTTCGGCAAAAAAAACGATAATCGCAACACAAAATACTTGCCTTTCTTACTGGCAGTTACCCAAATTTCCGCACAGAAGTCTCCGCTTATGGCAGCAACACTGATAAAATAGCGGAATCTGCTCCGTAATTGGAGTAAAGTGAGTATATTTGAAAGCGCTTATCAATACCTTATATAGTATGAATTCAACAATAAACAATCGTATCGCCGCCTTACGGGCGCACATTGCCCAAGAGCAGATACAGGCTTTTATCATCCCCAGCACCGACCCTCACCTCAGTGAATACGTTGCACCCCACTGGCAGTCGAGAGAATGGATATCCGGCTTTACGGGTTCTGCCGGTACGGTAGTCGTCACAGCCAAAGACGCCGGACTGTGGACAGACTCCCGCTACTTCCTGCAAGCCGCCCGGCAGTTAGAGGGTACCTGCATCACATTATATAAAGAGATGCTTCCCGAAACACCAAACATTCCCGAATTCCTGAGTGCGCATTTGCAGGAAGGAGACTGCGTGGGAATAGACGGGAAAATGTTTTCTGCCGAAGAGGTGGAACACCTGCAAAAGGAACTGAAGAAAAGCGGCATCTGCATAAAAAGCATCGCCGATCCGATGCAACTGTTGTGGACCGACCGACCTGCAATGCCTTTAGCGCCGGCCTTTGTTTACGACACAAAGTATGCCGGAATGAGCTTTACAGAAAAGTTGCCCGCCGTCCGGCAGGCCATGGAAGCAACCGGGGCAGACTCCTTGTTGCTGTCGGCTTTGGATGAGATAGCCTGGCTGCTCAACATCCGGGGGAATGACGTGCACTGCAATCCGGTTGTCGTGAGCTACCTGCTGATTGAGAAAGACAAAGTGAATTATTTCGTTCAGCCACAAAAGGTTACACCCGAACTGGCCGAATACTTCAGCGCAAACGGCATCTCTGTGCACCCGTATGAAGAGATAGGCGATTACCTCAACAGCTTCAATGCCCATAGCATCCTGATGAATCCCGCAAAAACCAATTACGCCATCTACTCGGCAATCCGCCCCGGATGCCTGATAATCAACGGCGCATCACCCGTAGCCCTGCTGAAAGCCATTCGCAACAAACAGGAAATAGCCGGAATCCATGCAGCCATGCAGAGAGACGGCGTGGCATTAGTCAAGTTCCTAAAGTGGCTGGACGAAGCAGTTCCCGCAGGAAAAGAAACGGAAATCAGCGTAGACAAAAAGCTGCACACATTCCGGGCCGCGCAACCGCTGTATATGGGAGAAAGTTTCGACACGATCGCCGGCTATAAGGAGCATGGAGCTATTGTCCATTACGAAGCCACCCCCGAAACGGACGTCACACTGAAATCGGAAGGTTTTCTGCTGCTGGACTCCGGGGCGCAATACCTGGACGGCACAACGGACATAACCCGCACCATCGCACTGGGCCCCCTGACAGAAGAGGAAAAGACCGACTACACTTTAATACTGAAAGGACATATCGCATTGGCAATGGCAGTATTTCCCGAAGGAACCCGCGGAGCGCAACTGGATGTATTGGCACGCATGCCGATATGGAAAGAACGCATGAACTACCTGCATGGCACCGGCCATGGAGTGGGACATTTCCTCAATGTACACGAAGGTCCCCAAAGCATCCGGATGAACGAAAATCCCGTTGCCTTGCAACCGGGCATGGTTACGTCCAATGAACCGGGCGTGTACAAAGCCGGAAGTCATGGCATCCGCACCGAGAATTTAGTGCTGACCGTTCCTGCTGGTGAAGGGATGTTCGGCAAGTACCTAAAATTCGAGACACTCACCCTCTGCCCCATCTGCCGGAAAGGCATCATCAAGGAGTTGCTGACAGCAGAAGAGATAGGATGGCTGAACGACTATCACCGGACTGTATACGAGAAATTGTCGCCGGACCTGAACAATGACGAAAGAGAATGGTTGAAAGAAGCATGCAAGGCAGTGATTCGCGATTAACCTTAATTGCCAAGCGCTGCCCCAATCATCAACCCTCAGTCATTAATCATTAATTACTAATCTCTAATTATTAATCTTTAATCACTAAGCATTAATCATTAATTACTAATCGCTAATTATTAATCACTAATTACTAATCGCTAATTATTAATCACTAATTAAGATGGCACTAATAAAATCAGTACGAGGTTTCACTCCCGAAATTGGAGAGAACTGTTTTTTGGCAGACAACGCCGTTATCATCGGTGATGTAAAGATGGGGCGGGACTGCAGCATCTGGTTCAGCACCGTACTACGCGGGGATGTCAACTCCATCCGCATCGGAAATGGCGTGAACATCCAAGACGGAAGCGTGCTGCACACCTTATATGAGAAATCCACAATTGAGATAGGCGACCATGTTTCTGTGGGACATAACGTAACCATTCATGGAGCTGCAATCAGGGATTATGCGCTAATAGGCATGGGCTCCACCATTCTGGACCACGCCGTAGTGGGTGAAGGCGCCATAGTAGCCGCCGGTTCATTGGTACTTAGCAATACCATAATAGAACCGGGAAGCATCTGGGGAGGCGTACCTGCCAAGTTCATCAAAAAGGTGGATCCGGAACAGGCGAAAGAATTGAATCAGAAGATTGCACACAACTACCTGATGTACTCAAGTTGGTATAAGGAATAAAGGCATCCGGCCGTTTACTAAAACTCCGCCGACGATTTAGTAAATCGTCGGCGGAGTTTTAGTAAATCTTTGAAAAGGATTTACCGGAAGATTTCAAGCAGGGAAAGAGAAAGCAAAAACCGGTTTAAAAGTTTATCATATTCAGCACCCTATCCGTTGCACCGGCATTGTCGGTAACGTAGAGCCCGGCATTCATCCCGCTCTCACGCAGGAACTCCTCATCTTCCAGCATACGGTCGAGCAGCGCTTTCAATTCCTCATAGCTCTTGATGGAGAAGCCGCCCTTCGCCTCCAAAAGCCGGATAGCCTCTTGGAACTTCTGATATTTCGGTCCGAAGATTACCGGAATTCCATATACAGCAGCCTCCAATGTATTGTGAATGCCTACCCCGAATCCCCCACCGATATAAGCGATCTCTCCATAGCGGTAGATCGAGGAAAGCAGCCCGAAGCAGTCTATTATCAGGCAATCCGCCTTACGGACATTCTTTTCATCCGCACGAGTGTAACGCACATACGGGCGCTTCAGCTTACGGATTATCTCCACCAAATGATTTTCATCGATAACGTGCGGAGCAATTATCAGTTTCACCTCCGGATGCTGATTGAAATATTCAATAAACAAGTCCTCATCGGGCTGCCAGGAACTTCCGGCGACAAAAGTCATCGTATTGTTCTTGAACAACTCAACCAAAGGCAAGTCCTTAGCCTCCTCCCGGATCTGAAGCACGCGGTCGAACCGGGTGTCGCCCACTACCGTCACCCGGTTGATGCCAATCTTGGCCAGGTAACGTTTGGAACGTTCATTCTGCACAAACAGATGGTCAAAGTTACGCAGCACGTTTCGGTACGTACCGCCATACCATTTAAAGAATATCTGTCCGCGACGGAAGATGGAAGACACACTGTAAACAGGAATACGGCGCTTATGCAGCTCATCCAAATAGTTCTTCCAAAACTCATATTTGATGAAGAACGCCATGCAGGGGTTCACCAAATCAAGGAACTTCTTCACATTGCGCGGCTTGTCGAAAGGCAGGTAACACACAATATCCGCCCCCCGGTAGTTTTTGCGTACTTCGTAGCCCGACGGCGAAAAGAATGTCAGCAGAATACGATAATCAGGATATTTGGCACGAATCTTCTCAATCAGCGGACGCCCCTGTTCAAACTCGCCCAAGGAAGCCGCATGGAACCAAATGTAGCGTGCATCCTTCTCCAACTGTTGCCGGAGCAGCTCATACACCACCCAGTGCCCTTTCATCATCTTTCGTGGCTTACGGCTGAAAGGGGCAGCCAGATGCACCGCAATATCGTAGATTATTATCGCTAAGTTATAAAGCATACTATCTTAATTAAGAATGAATAATGAAGAATGAAAACGGTATGACAAGAGATCCCTCATTCTTGATTATTTATTTCAACGTTTCGATAGCACGCTGTATGCGGGCCAGTGTCTCTTCCTTACCCAACAAGGCAGTAATATCAAACATGTGCGGGCCCTTGCACTCACCCACCACCGCCAGACGGAAAGCATTCATCACATTGCCCATGTGATACCCTTTCTCCGTAATCCAGCCGATCACTATATCCTCAGACGGTTTTGACGAGAAGTCCTCAATGCCGCGGAGCACTTCCATCAACTCTTCCATGATGCGCGGGGTATCCTCCGACCAGCGCTTCTTCACGTCCTTCTCGGCATACTGCCGGGGAGCGGTGAAGAAGAAGCGGGCTTGATCCCACAACTCTTTCACGAAGTTGACGCGCCCTTTCACTAAGGACACCACCGTAGTGAGGAATGTATCGCTGTATGCGTCCGGATTGACGCCGTTCTCTTTCAACACCGGTTTGAAAAGTTCCGCAAGTTCCTCATCCGATTTTTGAAGAATATATTCATGGTTGAACCACATACCTTTCTTATAATCGAACTTAGCTCCCGATTTGCTGCAATGGCTCAAATTGAAAAGCCGCACAAGATCGTCCATCGACATCAATTCCTGGTCATTGCCCGGGTTCCAGCCCAGCAAAGCAAGGAAGTTGATAACAGCTTCGGGCAGATATCCCGACTCGCGGTAACCGGAAGACACCTCACCCGTTTTAGGGTCGTGCCATTCCAGCGGGAACACCGGAAAGCCAAGACGGTCACCGTCGCGCTTGCTGAGCTTACCGTTACCTTCGGGCTTCAGCAACAACGGCAGGTGGGCAAAAGCCGGCATCGTATCTTCCCAGCCGAAAGCACGATACAGCAGAACGTGCAACGGAGCCGAAGGCAACCACTCCTCACCGCGAATCACATGGGAAACCTCCATCAGATGGTCGTCCACAATGTTTGCCAAATGGTAAGTGGGCAGTTCGTCTGCCGATTTATAAAGAACTTTATCATCAAGGATAGATGAATTGATCACCACTTCGCCGCGAATCAGGTCGTTCACATGCACATTCTCATCGGGCTCTATCTTGAAACGAACCACATACTGCCTGCCTTCGGCAATCAACGCGTCCACCTCTTCTTTGGAAAGCGTCAGCGAATTGCGCATTTGCATACGCGTAGAGGCATCATACTGGAAATTGGCTATCTCCGCACGCTTGGCATCCAGCTCTTCAGGAGTATCGAAGGCGATGTAAGCCTTGCCTGCATCCAGTAGCACCTGTACATACTTCTTGTATATCTCACGACGTTCGGACTGTCGGTACGGCCCATGTTCTCCTCCAAAGCTGACACCTTCATCAAAAGGAATGCCCAACCATTTGAAAGACTCCAATATATATTCTTCCGCCCCCGGTACGAACCGGTTAGAATCAGTATCTTCAATACGGAAAATCAAATCTCCTCCATGCTGACGCGCAAAGAGATAATTATATAACGCAGTACGCACACCGCCGATGTGCAACGCCCCGGTAGGACTTGGGGCAAAACGGACTCTGACTTTTCTTTCTGTCATAATCTATCTTACTTATGAATAAATTAGACGGCAAAATTAAACCTTTTTTTCCATACTATTGTTTTTTTTTGTACTTTTCGCAAAAATTTCAACCGATATGAGTTATTTCAAAGGAAAAAACAAAGAGTTCTCGTTCAGAGATTTGATATATAAGGCGCTTATTTTCATAGGCACCGTCGGGGTTATTGTCTATTTTCTGCCAAGGGACGGCAAGTTCAACTACCAGTTCGACATTGACAAACCCTGGAAGTACGGACAACTGATGGCCACCTTCGACTTCCCCATCTACAAAGACGACCAAGTTGTGAAAAGAGAGCAGGACAGCATCTTGGCTTCTTTCCAACCCTATTTCCAACTGGACAAGAACACAGAAAAAGAAGTGATCAAGAAGCTGAAAAACGATTACCAGACGCATTTGCGGGATGTCCTGCCTTCTACCGATTACATCCGCCATATAGAGAAAATACTCTCCGAGGTGTACCGGGCAGGGATACTCTCCACCGAAGAACTGGGGCAACTGCACAAGGACAGCACATCCGCCATCATGGTGATAAACGACAAGCTCGCCAGCCAACGGGACATCGACAAACTTTATTCCGTCAAGCAGGCGTATGCCTATCTCCTCACCGCCGACACCATGCATTACCAGCCGAACATACTCCGGCAATGCTCCCTCAACGAATACCTGTCGCCCAACCTCACCTACGACGTCCAGCGAACAGAGACCGCAAAGAAAGAAGTCCTCGACAACTACTCATGGGCCAACGGCATCGTCTTGAGCGGGCAGAAAATCATCGACCGGGGCGAGATAGTCAACCAAGAAACTTACAACATCCTCGAAAGCCTGCGTAAAGAATCCATCCAGCGCAGTGAATCCATCGGCCAGAAGCGGTTGATGCTGGCCGGGCAGGTGCTGTACGTAAGTATCTTCATGCTCTGCTTTATGCTCTATCTCGACCTTTTCCGCAAGGACTATTACAACCGCAAGGGCAGCCTCTCGCTGCTTTTCGCCCTTATCATGTTTTATTGTGTGGTAACGGCCATTATGGTAGCCAACAACATATTCAATGTCTACATCATTCCTTATGCCATGCTACCTATCATAATACGCGTGTTCCTCGACTCAAGAACCGCTTTCCTCACGCAAGTCGTCACCATACTGATTTGCTCCATCTGCCTGCGCTATCCGCATGAGTTTATCCTGCTGCAACTTACGGCAGGCCTGATCGCCATTTTCAGTCTGAGAGAGCTGTCGCAACGCTCACAGTTGTTCCGCACAGCCATTCTGGTAATCCTGACCTATATGGCCGTTTACTTTGCTTTTGAACTGATAACCGAGAACGATCTGTCGAAACTGAATGGCAGCATGTACACCTACTTCATAATAAACGGCGTGTTGCTGCTCTTTACCTATCCGCTGCTTTTCCTGGTGGAAAAGACTTTCGGCTTCACATCGAACGTCACTTTAGTGGAACTGTCCAACATCAACAACAGCCTATTGCGGCGCATGTCGGAAACTGTACCGGGCACGTTCCAGCACTCCATGCAGGTGGCCAACCTTGCCGCCGAAGCCGCCAACCGCATCGGAGCGAAAAGCCAGTTGGTGCGTACGGGAGCCCTATACCATGACATCGGCAAAATGGAGAACCCGGTGTTCTTCACCGAGAACCAGTCGGGCAGCGTCAACCCACACAAGAACCTCAGCTACGAACAGAGCGCACAGGTCGTGATCAGCCACGTAACGGACGGATTGAAGTTGGCGGAAAAGAGCAATCTTCCCAAAGTCATCAAAGACTTCATCACAACCCATCATGGTCGTGGAAAAACAAAATATTTCTATATATCCTGGAAGAACGAACATCCCGACGAAGAGCCCAACGACGAGTTATTCACCTATCCGGGTCCCAATCCGTTCACCAAGGAGCAAGCTATCCTGATGATGGCAGACTCCGTAGAAGCGGCATCACGCAGCCTGCCCGAATATACGGAGGCAAGCATCAGCAATCTGGTAGACAAAATAATCGATTCGCAGGTAGAGGAAGGTTATTTCAAGGAATGTCCCATCACTTTCAAAGACATAGCGACAGTGAAAACCGTCTTCAAAGAGAAGTTGAAAACGATCTACCACACCCGCATCAGTTATCCCGAACTTAAAAAGTAGAACCTATGGAAGTCAGCGCCAAAGAACGCCAAAGAGCAGAACATCTGTTGCAAAGCCAACGGATCCAATTGCACCAGATTGAAAGTTTCAGTTTTATGAAACGGTATCGCCGGGACCCTCACGAAAATATCGCGGGAGGAAAAGACCGGTATGGTCCGGGGATATTCGTCTTTCATCTAAAAGAAAAACAGGACAGAATCCTGCATATGCCGCCTTTCAAACATCCGTCATCACTCGTCCGCTTTCTTGTGTCGCAAGGAATACCTTTCGCCAACTACTCTCCATGCAACCGGAGTGAAAGCACGCTTCCGGCAGAAACCTATCAGCGCCCTTCTCTGTATATGTTCTGGTTCTTTATATTATTCCTCACGTTTCTGATATTGGGATACTATTCCATTAGCGGCGATGCCTGGTGGGGATTCATTCCCGCCATACTATCGTTCGGGCTGAGCCTCTTCTTCATCTGCATGCTGATGACCCGGTTCTGCTACCTGACATTGGACAATGATGCCCTTACTGTGCACAGCGTAGGAAGAACAATCCGTTACCCCTATACGGACCTGCGAAAAGTAAATTTCGATTTTGCCCGCGAACAGACGTTCACGCACATCATGGAATTGCTCGACAAAGACTATCGCTACCGTCTTTTTTATATCGGGAGGGTTTCGAGAAAGAGGCTGAACGAAATTGCCGAACGGTTACAACAAGCCGGAGTGGATGCAACATGCAGCCTCAACGACAACAAACGCTTCTATCAGGACAAAAGAGGAAATGGCGAGCTGTGAATCAGGAAGTGACAACTAATCATTAATGGCTTCAAGCAGCCCTGCGCACGCATCCTCCAAGACGTCAAGCACATATTCAAAGCCCTCGGCTCCTCCGTAGTAGGGATCGGGAACATGGTCGGCATGGGTGAACTTGGTACAATACTCTGTCATGCGGTGTATCTTTTTCCACTCTTCGGTGGAAGGCGCCCGCTCCTTCAAATCATCAATATTACGGTCGTCCATTCCGATGATTAAATCGAAATTGTAGAAATCATCCGTACGTACCGGACGGGAACGATGTGTCAGGTTGTAACCGCGGCGTGCAGCGTGGGCACACATTCTGCTATCGGGCAGTTCTCCCTGGTGGTAGGAAAGGATACCCGCCGAATCAATGACAAACTCGTCTTCACGCCCTGCCTGCTCTATTAGATGCTTCATCACCCCTTCTGCCGAAGAAGAACGGCAGATGTTGCCGAGGCAGACAAACAGTATTTTTTTCTTATCTTTCATAATCAAACATGTTTGCTATTTATAGTTTCCTACATCGGATCCACGTCATAATACACAATCAATGACTTGAAACGGTCTTCCATAACCATGTCTTTTTGCACTTGCAACAACAGTTCGCGAACACGCGCCATAGGTGCTTTCGTTTCAATCTTCACCACGATTTTACGGATAAACAACGTTTGCACACGCGCCACCGGCGGTTTGTCCGGCCCCAGCACCCGGTTTCCGAAAATAGCACTCAACTTGCCCGCCATAGTCTGCGCCATTAAATCGAGTAAGGTTTCATTGCGATTCTTCAGATACACATATACCAACCGATAGTAAGGCGGATAATGAAAGATTTGCCGTTCGGCAAGCTGTCCGTTCACCATGCCTTCATAGTCGTTACCAATCACTTGAGGGATAATGGAATGCTCGATACTCTTGGTTTGCAGCACCACCCTTCCCCGTTTGTTCTTCCGCCCTGCACGCCCTGCCACCTGAGCCATCAGTTGAAAGGCACGCTCATAGGCGCGAAAATCCGGATAATTCAGCATTGTATCGGCATTAAGGATGCCCACCACACTCACGTGGTCGAAGTCCAATCCCTTAGAAACCATTTGCGTCCCGATAAGAATATCCGTTTTTCCCTGTTCGAAATCCGCAATTATACGCTCGTAAGCAGAACGCGTGCGGGTTGTGTCCAAGTCCATACGGGCAACGGCCGCCTCAGGAAACAGGCGCTTGACGTCATCCTCTATCTTCTCCGTACCAAAACCGCGATTGCGTAAATCCACCCCTTCACAGGCCGGACAGATGCGGGGCAGTTGGTAGGTGTATCCGCAATAGTGGCATGTCAATTGGTTCAGTCCCTTGTGATATGTCAAACTCACATCACAGTTCTTGCATTTAGGCACCCATCCGCACGTATGGCACTCTATCATCGGTGCAAACCCTCTGCGGTTCTGAAACAGTATAACCTGCTCTTTCTGCTCCAAAGCCTCACGGACATACTGCAACAGCAAAGGAGAGAACGGGCCGTTCATCCGCTTCTTGCGCTGTAATTCTTTAATATCCACCGGAATAATTTCCGGCATCTGTATCTCTTTATATCTTTCTTTCAATTCCACCAGTCCGTACTTGCCGGAGGTAGCATTGTACCAGGTTTCCACTGACGGAGTCGCCGTACCCAACAGAGTTTTGGCGCCATACAATGCAGCCAGCACAATAGCTGCATTACGTGCATGATAACGGGGTGCCGGATCTTGTTGCTTATAAGTATTCTCATGTTCCTCGTCTACAATAATCAGCCCCAAATTGCGGAAAGGCAAAAAGACCGAAGAACGCACCCCCAAAATAATGTCGTATCCGCTATCCGATAGTTGTTTCTGCCAAATCTCCACCCGTTCGGCATCGGGAAACTTGGAATGATAGATGCCGAGGCGCGAACCGAATACCCGTTTCAGCCGTTCGGTGATTTGTGTAGTCAATGCTATTTCCGGTAACAGATACAACACTTGTTTCCCCTGCCGGATGACCTCCTCTATCAGATGAATGTAAATCTCAGTCTTTCCACTGGATGTAACTCCATGCAACAGGCAAACATTTTTAGTCCGGAAACTATCCACGATCTCATCGTGTGCACGCTGTTGATGTCCATTCAAGGGATTCAGGGAGAATGTGTTTCCGGCAAAAGCTGTATTCAATCGGCCAATCTCCTGCTGATAGACCTCAAAAACTCCCCGTTCCACCAATCCGTTAAATACGGCAGGAGTAGCGGAAGCCCGTTGCAAAAGTTCTTTCTTCGCTACCTCCTTCTGCACCTTTCCCAAACAGCCGGATAGCTCTATGTACTTCATCAACAGATCCAATTGTTTGGGAGCACGACGCTGCAATTCATCAAAGAAGAAATGCAAACGATGCTCATTACTTGCCGCTTTCGTCAGACGCACGCGAGTTTCCGTTCTGGGCTTGTAAGTGCGCTTCAATTCTTCTTTTACGAAAATGGCTTCTTTGTCCAATAAGGATTTTATAACAGACAGAATATTTTTGACGCCACTCTCTTTTTCCAGCTTCGTAACACATTGTTCGGGTTCTGCAGAGAGTAGATCCAAGATTTTCAGTTCCTTATCCGACAATTGCACATCCGGCTCGAAGTCGGGATTGTATTCCACCATTGTTTCGCTTTCCAACTTCAATCCCGAAGGAAGAGCCGCCTTGTAAACATCCCCCTGAGTGCAGAGGTAATAATCAGCCAGCCATTCCCAAAACTTGAATTGTGCGGGCAACAGGATCGGATGCGCATCCAGCAAGGCACTCACCTCTTTCACCTCATACTCTGTCGGCGCAGAATAATGTATATTCCGCACAATCGCAGTATAATACTTCTTCCGCCCGAAAGGCACTATCACCCGGCAACCAATCTGTACATCTCCCGCCATCTCTTCCGGGAGAGAATACGTAAAGCTACTATGCAGGGGAAGGGGCAATATGACATCAACGAACTTTTCCATTATAGCGGCAAAGATAAAACAAAAAAATGGCGCTACCAATCAAAATCGGTAGCGCCATAGAGTCTATATAGTCGTTAACCCTCTTTAGAAGATATAAGCAGCGGAAATCTGCCAGGTCTTAGTTTTCACCCCGGCATCCTTCAGCTTTTTCAAATCAAAACTGTCACCTAACGGAATCTGATAATTAACACCAATCTGTAAGTGTTTTATCAATTTTACACCTGCACCAAGATTCAAACCAACCTGCGTACTTTTCTTATCAATACCTTCCTTATTCATATCCTTAAAATTAAAGAAGAAGTCAGGACCGGCTGCTACAAACACGCCCAGCATGCTACCCAGACCAATTGTATACTTCAAATTGACAGGGATCTCAATACCTTGCTGCTTCCAATCATTTTCTCCTCGCTGCGAGTATAGCAAAGCACCATCCACTCCCAAACCAACAACAGGAATTGTAACTTCCGCCATCGGACCGAAAAAGAAACCGGTAGTATTATCACTATTCAAATTATCCTTCGCCTCTTTGGAGAAACTCAGTTTTGACAAATTCAAACCGCCTTTCACACCAAACTTAATAAGTTGAGCCTGGGCAGGCATAGCCATTGCCAAACAGCATATAGCTATCATAAAAGCACTAAAAATCTTTTTCATAATTCAATATGTTTAAATTTTCGGGACAAATATATGTAAAATATCCCTAAAAAGAACAATGAGTATCCCAAATTGTTCATAGTAGCGGCAAAACTTCAAACACATTGCCTTTGTATATCCTGCCCGGACTTCGGTTTAAATTCTCTTATTTACCTGCCTGTTGTTGCAGTGATTATTCTACGCATAAAGCAAATATACCGCTTGTAGAAACCGATTATACCGCATGTCTTTTACCAGCCGGCCTTGAGTTCAAAATTTATATGTAAAGTAACCGAAAATAGCCCGACGCATTGCCGGAAAACATAGATTGACTACCTTTGCAGAAACATTCTTTATCAGGATCACATTCCTTTTTATTACAGATTATGATAGAAATCAGAAAAGCCGAAATCACAGAACTTGCCATCCTTATGGATATCTTTGAACAGGGAAAGCGCATCATGCGCAAGAACGGGAACACCAAACAATGGACCGGCGGCTACCCTACCGAAGAGATTATCAAAAAAGATATTGAAAACGGGAACAGCTATGTATGCCTTGATGAAGAACAGAAAATAGTGGGAACCTTCGCCTTCATACAAGGAGATGACCCTACCTATGCGCACATCTATGACGGTGCATGGATAGATGACAAACAACCTTACGGCGTTATCCACCGTCTGGCCAGTACGGAAGACAGCAAAGGCGTAGCATCTGCCTGCCTGCAATGGTGCTACCGCCAAATACCCAACCTACGTGCAGACACACATCGTGACAACCACATCCTGCAATATATCCTCAAAAAATACGGCTTCCAATACTGCGGCATCATCTACCTGCTAAATGGAGATGAACGACTGGCTTTCCAAAAACTGTAAAGGCAGAAATAGAACACTCATTCACCTATGTATTTCTTTTTCAACTCCTCCACACTCGTTCCGGTGAAATACTCCTCTACAAAATCCCAACGCTGATCGTCCGTCAAGATGTCAGTGCCAAAGAAAGAAGAAAACAAGTCTATCTGTTCTTCAAAAATACGTTCGTTCGTGTCCAAAATAAGATTATGGTATTCATTGGAATCTGCCAACTGTTGCAGAAGACCGGGGTCATTGAACCGGACATGCACACAAGGCGTTCCACCACCTTCTACGCTGAACGAAAGACAGTCGAGCATAGAAAGAAGATTGAGCAGCATATTCAAATCGGAAAACGGAGTGCAATAGAACTGCAAACGCTCGCCTTTAGTGCCTGCAATGCGCTGAGTAAACAGCTTTTGATAACGCGACAAGAGCAGGTCGAAACCTTTGGTAACCGTAAACGAAAGCTCATTTGATTCTTTCTTCTTGACACTGCTGATGTAGCTCACGCTGCGCCCTTCTTCAGTACGGCTCTCCAGCAACGAACCAATGAAACGTTTGGCAGAGGGAACATCCATGCCATGCTCGGCAAACACCGCGCGCAGCTCTTCTTCATCGAAACGGCCTTTCGTTTTCAACAAAGCGGTTTTCAGCATCGTCACCAAACTTTTGAACAGTGAATCCATACGCTGGCGGATCACCGCCGTATCCTCTTTCAGCAACACCTCGTGCTTGCCAACGGAAACGGCACGAGAGCCTTCCCATAACGTTCCGTTATTCAGCTTCTGTTTGAACTCCCTATACCCCAATTCAGGAAAACGTTCCTCCCAAAGACTATCCAAGCGTGCACGATAAACGCCTTCTTCATCTTCCACTTTCGTCAGATAGGCCCGGAATTCGCGCACAAAGGTATCACCTGTTTTATCTTGGATGTATCCCTCCGTCAGCAGATTTTGCGGGCTCACCTCCAGCAGACGCCTTCCGTAACGTTGTGACAGATCATCCTCCAACCATAACAGGGCGGTTTTGATGAGTTGCCCCAACTCGGATTCATACTCCAGCTTGTTTTTTGTACGCGGCAGCTTTACCACAAACTCAAAGTCAGACAGCGATACGAGAATTTCTTCTTTCTCCCCCTTCATCCGGTATACTTCCATGAGTTTTTTCAAGATCAACGCCAACTGGTCCTGCGCAATATTGCCGGTTTGATGCAAGCGTTTCATATAATAAAAGTCGCGTTCATGATAGTCGGTGGCAGCAACACCCTGAACATCCGCATCACGAGCAGCACGACCTATTTCCTGAATATAATCGACGAAAGTACTGGAAGGCGCCACATGGTAGACGCGGTCGATATCACTGATATCTACTCCCATACCGAAAGCTTTTGTGGCAACAATCATCCGTTTCATGCCTTCCTTAAATTCTTGTACAATAGCGGCTTTCTGTTCTTTGTCTTTCTTGCCATAATAAGAAGCCACCAAACGCCAGTCGGCAGAACGTACCCAGGTTTTTATACGCATGTCTATGCCACCTGCAAAGGGATAGTAGAGCAGTGTTTTATGTCCGTCGAGAAAGTTTTCCACACGTTCGGATATGACACGCTGTTTTCCTTTGTCGTAAGTTTCTCCCTCCTCCAGCGTAAGCTGCCGGATATCAAAACCGATATTCTTACGCTTCACCGTACCAACATAAAGCACACAAGGCTCCATTTGCAACGAACGGATAGTTTCGAATACCATATCATTGCCACCCTTGGGATTCCATACGGCAGTGGCAGTCAACGCAAACAAAGGAAATGTATAACCGAGATTCTGCTTCAAGGCACTCAGATAACGCCCCAAAAACCAGTAGTCCACACGAAACTCTTTGCCCCAGGTGGTTACCGTATGCGCCTCATCAATAACAACCATACCAATACGGCGGTTGCCTACGAAGTGTTTTATATCATAAGAAAGCAACAGTTCAGGAGAGAGATAAAACAAATCGACTTCACCTTCACGCACTGCCCGGTAAACTTCCATTTTCTGCTCCGGCGAAAGGTCGGAAGATGCATACGCCACACGCTGATAGCCCAAATCCTGCAAGCCCTCTACCTGATCGACTATCAAAGCCTTTAAAGGAGAAACAACAATGGTCAGCAGATTATATTCTTTCCCCAAATAAATAGCCGGAAGCTGGAACAATAAGGATTTTCCCGAACCAGTCGGAGCAGTCAGCAGAATGTTCTCCGGCTCTGCCTCTCTTTTCTGCGCCTTTTCCGCTTCCCGGATCACATTCTCAATCAGTTGCCCCTGAGAGATACAAAGCGTCTCTCTGCTCCTAAACAAGTCTGCGTAAATCTCAA